>JABSRG010000063.1 GCA_013215165.1 Opitutales bacterium
CGAGTAATAGCTCCTCTCTTTTACGGTGATCGTTGTATATCCAGTGCAAAGAACTCCCCGTCCCCTCAATTAGGCCCATCTCAGTAAGCGTGTCTCTTCGTAGCTTGCTTGTCCCGAGGATGTCGAAATGGTTGCTCAAAAAATAATCCGTTGGACGCCGCTGTGAATCATTCTTAATTCAAAATAGTGAAACAGCCCGACATACCGTCAGTCAGCCTTTCACCTATGCGGTTTTCGCAGGGGGCAGTGAAGGCGATCGCGGATTTCAAGGGGGTTCATTATCGCCCTTCGCGGGGTAAGCTCAGGCCGACTCAAGAAGTTGATGGACTCATGGAGGTCTTGCTTGAGCGTTACCAGATCGAGGGTGTGAAGCCGGAACAGGCCATTATGGAAAGATGGCGCGATGTGGTAGGTCCTCAATTTGCCCATCGCTGCTCTCCAGTCCGCCTTACCTCAGACGGGGTCCTCTTCATTGCTACTGCGAATGCAAGTATGCGTAGCGAGCTACAGTTTCAAAAAAGGGTCATTCTCAGCCGCATACAGAAAATCCCCGAATGCAGCGACGTGAGAGAGATTCGACTGGGCTCGGGGTAGATTGATTGCACGGACTTATCTCTGAGGCTCAGAGCTTCGATTTAATGGCTTCAACCAATTTTTCTGGGCTCAATGCCACGTCTAGGACCTGGGTGTTGGGCTCATCTTGAGGGATTTCCAGGGTAGCAAGCTGGCTGTCGAGGAGCTTGGGATTCATGAACTCATGATTGCGTCCGGCAAGGCGGGCTGCGAGCAGCTCGCGCGAGCCGGTGAGACAAACGAAGTGAAGCGGGCGTGTCTGTCCGTCCCGGAGCCAGTCGCGATAGCTTTTACGCAGTGCAGAGCATGAGAGAACAACGGGCTCTTCCGGCTTCCCTGAGGGCTTGGTTTAGCAAGGCCATCCAGGGCTTACGATCGTTGTCTTGAAGGGCCTGGCCACTGGCCATCTTCTGCCTGTTGGATTCGGGATGAAAATCGTCTCCCTCGATAAATCGAGCACCGAGCTGCTGCGCGAGCAGTATGCCGACGGTGGATTTACCACAGCCGCACGGTCCCATGATGCAGAAATTAGGAGTCATGCACATAAGAATGAATGAGTTCGACGGTGCGCTGCAAGGCTCCTCGATTTGAGCGATGCCAAGAGGCCGCGCGTTCTCTTACAGATGCACGCTCGTCGGCTTGGCTCAGGAAAAAATCTAGTTCGGAAAAAATCCCCGCTTCATCCGAGCCGACACGGGCAATGCGTGCATGGATGATGCTTTGAGTAATGGCGCGAAAATTGGTCATGTTTGGTCCCGTGACTATAGGGAGGCCAGCAATGGCTGCCTCGACTGGAGTTTGGCCTCCTTGGTGTTGAGGCATGCTTTTTCCGATGAATGCGATGTCCGCAATCTGAGTAAGTGTCTTGAGCTCACCCGTAGTGTCAGCGACGTAAATCCATGAGTCGTGTGCTTCTTCAGTCTTTTGTTGAGCGTGGCGAAAGCGCGCGGTTACTCCGAGCGATTGGAGGTCCTGTCTGATTTCGTTTCTTCGCTCAGTATGCCGGGGTACTATGAGGAGCTTGAGTGATTTTTCTCCGGCATTACGCCGATGCATGACATATCGTGCGAGCATGGCCTCTTCTCCAGGCCAAGTCGATGAGCCCATTATGACCAGGTCTTCGGGGTCGAAGCCGCATGCTCTACGCTCTGCTGCAATTTCCGCCGCTGTGAGACGAGGCTGGATGTCGGTATCGAGTTTTAGATTTCCGGTGATTTGAATTCTTGAGGAATCTACTCCTAGATCTGCGATGCGTTTGGCGTCGATTTCAGAAGATGCGGAGATATGGGTGAGCTTGCTAAAATTCCAAGCGGCAAAGAAGGCTGCGCGCTGATAGCGTTTGAAGGAACGGTCAGAAATACGGGCATTGATTAAAAGCGCTGGGATTTGGCGTTGCTTGGCCTGCTGGAGGTGTTCGGGCCACAGCTCACTTTCGGTCAAAACAACGATGTCGGGGTCGATGCGCCTCCATGCCCGCGAAGTAATGGGCCAGAAATCTAGAGGGAAATAGCCCCGAAAAAGGGTAAGCTCCTGATAGCTATTAGAGAGGATAACGTAACCGGTACTGGTCGTGGTGGTCACCACGATTTCAAACCGATTTGTGTCGTGAAGAGCTTTGAGTAGCGGGCCGATCGCGAGGAGCTCACCCACACTCACTGCTTGTATCCACAGGCGGGTGCGGTTTTTGGATTTTTTAGGTAGGTGCGGGTAGAGGCCAAGTCGATGGTGCAGATCTCTTCCATATCCGCCACGCCGCAACATCCGATAGACTGCGAACGGCGCAAATAAGATGAATAGTGGGAGATAAAGAATGCGATAGAGCCCAAGCACGTCTTAAAATCATTTGAATTCCAGAGGGTGGGGATCATGGTTGCTGTCATGCTTTTAGATCAAGACCGCTTTATTCGCTCTTTCCTCGTTTCTTTGATGCTGTTGCCGGGGATCATCTTGGCAGATTTTGTTACTGACTCTGATCTTTCTCCAGATCCCTCCGTTACCTTTGGTACCTTGCCGAATGGAATGACCTATGCGCTGATGCCTAACGCTGAGCCAAAGGAACGCGTGAGTCTGAGGATCTTTGTTGAAGCCGGATCGATTCAAGAGAAAGACCATCAGCGTGGGATCGCCCATTATCTGGAGCACATGTTATTTAATGGCACGACGCATTTTCCTGCCGGTGAGATGGTCGAATTTTTCCAGCGCATGGGTATGGGTTTTGGATCACACACCAACGCATATACCTCTTTTGACCAGACAGTCTATATGCTGGAGTTGCCCGATTTTCAGGACGAATTTGTGGAGCCCGCCCTGCAATTGTTCCGCGATGTGGGTGATGGCATCTTGTTTGAACCTGAGGAATTAGAAAAAGAACGGGGAGTTATCCTGTCTGAGAAACAAGTGCGGGACACTCCGCAGTTTCGGATGTTTGAGAAGGAATATGAGTTCCTTATGTATGGCACTTTGGCCGCCGAGCGCATGGTGATCGGAACTGAGGAGGCGATCCGCGGTGTGACGCAGGAAGACTTTTTTGAATACTATCAGGCCTATTATCGCCCAGAGAACATGGCGCTCATTTTCGTGGGCGACTTTGAAGTCGAGCCTATGGTCGAAGCGATTGAGGCGGCGTTTGAGGGTTTCAAGAAAGATCCACCGGCAGTCGTAGCGCCCGACCTTGGGACCTTGCCCGCTGATGCGCCTCAATTTGGATTTTTTGCCGAGCCAGAAGCGCCGTATGCGGTTGTGGGCATTAATCTCGTGGAGCCTTACAGCGGTCTTCCTGATAGCAGGGCTCAGCGAATAGAAGACCTGAAGCTGGATCTCGCTTATTCGATGATCAACCGACGTTTCGAGAAACGGGCTAAGGACGCGGATGCTTCATTTTTGAATGCGAGCGTGTCTCAGAGCGGTTACTTCAAATTTGCCGAGGTGCACGGGTTTGGTTTTACCTGCCAACCCGACACCTGGGAAGCCTCGTTGGCTGAAGGAGAGCAGATGATTCGGCAGGTCCTGGCATATGGGTTCACTCAAGCGGAGCTCGATGAAATCCGCGCTCGACGCATCAATGCCCTCGAAGAATCTGTCGTGCGCAAGACTACGCGAAACTCAAGAAGCCTCTCTTACGGCATCATTGGGGCCTACAGCGATGACACGGTATATATGTCACCGGAGGGAGAATTGGAGCTCTTCAAACCTGCCTACGAAGCCGTAACTGTAGAGGAAATTCATGATGCCTTTAAACAGGTGTGGGGCGCCGCGGAACCCCGTATCTTTGTCGCTGGGAAGGTCAATATTGACGGAGATCCAGAGCGTGCGATCGAAGGCGTTTGGCAGAGCAGTGCTCAAGTCGAAGTGGTCGCTCCGGAAGAGGTCGTGGTTGCCGAATTTGCTTACCAAGATTTTGGGACGCCTGGCGTGATTGGTTCACGATCCGTTGTGGAGGATTTGGCGATCACCCAATTGAGCTTGGGCAATGGCATTCGTGTGAATTACAAGCAGACTGATTTTAAGGAAAATCAAATATCGATCACCGCTCGCATTGCTGGGGGTATGCTGACGCTTCCAGAGGACAAGCCTGAACTGTTGACCTTTACGAACCAAACATTCGGTGACGCGGGGCTGGTAGCGCATTCTGCCGATGAGCTGGAGGCGATTTTTGCCGGAAAAACCATGTCGCTCGGTTTCTCTGTGGATGAAGACGCCTTCGTATTTAATGGCAGCGCTTCTCCAGCGGATTTGCCTGATTTACTCAATTACCTCACGGCGTGGATTACTGCGCCAGGATACCGCTCTGAGGCGACCCCGGTAGCAAAACGCTATTTTGAAGCTGTTGAAAAATACATCAACCATAGCGCTGAGGGGGTCATCTGGGACGCGGTGCCGCATTTCTTGCATGGAGACGATCCACGCTTTGGCTGGCCGGAGCGTGCCAAGCTTGACTTGCTCACAATGGATGATGTCAAAGCCTGGTTATCCTCGTACCTTGGCAGTGCATTTATGGAAATATCTGTGGTGGGCGATTTTGAGGCTGAAGCGTTAGAGACCGAACTTTTGCGCACGGTTGCCACGCTTCCCGCGCGCGCTCCAACGCCAAGACCTTTAAGCGAATCCCGCACTGTGATGAAGCCGGAGGGCGGCGTGGACCCAGTGTTCCAATTTGTTTCTGAACAGGATAAGGGTGTAACCATGGTCGTTTGGCCTACAGACGATATGGAGGACATCGAAAAAACGCGGAGTCTCAATGTGGTGGCCGGTGTGTTAAGTGATCGCCTGAGAATTGAGGTGCGGGAACGTCTTGGAGAATCCTACAGCCCACGAGCAAATCACAGTGCGAGTCAGGTGTTTGACGATTATGGTTACATCACGGCCCAGGTGTTTGGTGATGCAGCGCGTGTCGGAATCGTCCGCGAAGCTGTCCTAGCTGCCGCTGAAAGCATTCGCAACGAAGGCACGAACGAAGAGGAACTAGAACGGATTTTGAAGCCGCGCCTCAGGTCTATCGAAGAGCAGATGCGCAACAATAGCTACTGGCTCTACACGGTTATGGCCGACTCGAGTCAAAAGCCTGAAAAATTTGATTGGGCACGGACAATCGAATCGAGCTATGCGTCGATCTCAGTCGAAGACATCAACCGTCTGGCCAGAGCTTACCTCAATCCCGAGGCGCGCAACGTGGTTATGGTTCTCCCGTTTGTAACCGCAGACTGATGGGGTTCCGTATAGTCATTCTGGGCAGTGGTCGTGGCAGTAACGCGCGCGCCCTACTTGAAGCTGAGCGTGCCGATAGACTGCAGGGTGCGGAAATTGTCGGGGTTTTGTCAGATAAAAAGGATGCCGGTATATTAGAGCATGGCCGCGCCTTTGAGAAAGAGTCCATTCATGTGCCCTACGGGAAAAAGAAAGAGCAACCGTGTCTCGATCAGCTAGAGCAGTGGGCGCCTGATCTGGTCATACTCGCTGGTTTCATGCGGATTATCGGGGATCAATTTCTCGCACGGTGGGAAGGGAAAATCATCAATTTGCACCCAAGTCTACTTCCTTCTTTCAAGGGGCTCGATGGCATTGGCCAAGCTTGGCGTGCCGGAGTAAAGGTAACTGGATGTACGGTGCATTGGGTGAATGCCGAGCTAGATGGTGGCGAGATTATAGATCAACAAGCCGTGCGGGTGGAGGAGAACGATACACTTGAGAGTCTCGAAGAGAAAATCCACGCTGCGGAACATGTTCTCCTCGTCAGTGTTGTCGCACAATTGAGCGCCGCCAGCTGACGCGACGCAGATTCATCCAAATCGCTTGCAACTCTTCTACCGTCGTGTCCAGTCGTTTGGATCCAATGCTGGTCAAAGAGACTAATCGATGAGAATTACTTGGCAAAGCTCATCGAGCAGATCGGCGTGGGTGTCTACAAAGGATGCATACCCCTCAAAGGGTGAGTCTTTTTGCAGCTTGAAGAACTGCCAGGTGGCGTCGGTCGGACTATCGACTATATTTTTTTTCCATCTGCCTTCGAGGATGATGCGTCCTGACTCATCTCCATGGAAACGATGGATTTCCACTTCGATTTGTGGGGCATTGGAGTCTCCGGATGTTTGTAAACGGGTGTCCAAGTATCGCTCACACTCGAGCTCTAGTGATTGGGCCCAATGATGGTAGTTGGCGGCCTTAAGTGTCCCGTCGGCAAGCTCAAGCTGGATATTGGACTCATCTAGGTAATCAGCGGTCGATACCCGAATACTGCCTATTTCAGTATTGCTTTCAAGAGCCATCGGAGAGGGAAGCAGGTAATTCGCGATGTTTGGTTGTGAACTTGAGCTGCACCCAGAAAGGAGGCATGCGGTGGCTAAAATGGAGATCACTCTAATCATTTCTTTTCTTTCCTGGTATGGGGTCCTCTTCTTGGTTTCCGGAGAAGATCAATGCGTTGGGCTTTGCTTTCAGCGTTTTTAACATCGATTCGATACCGTCGGCCACTTCTTCAATCTCTTTGAGGGTGTCGATGGTGGTGCGCTGGAAATCGGAGTCTGAGGAGAAGCTTTCGACTGTCTTGCGCAATTCCTCGAGGGTTTGATTGATTTCTGCAGGTAGGCCTTGGGTTTCTTCTTTACCAATAAATTGTGTGACCGAATTCATTGTCTCTTGGGCAGCAACGAGGGCCTTTTCTAATTCAGCAATGGCTGCATTGGCAGACACGACGGTTTCTTCAATGGGCAAGGATTCAACTGTGTTGAGGATGTTGGTAATTTGCTTTTGAATCTGGCTGAATCCGCTCGATACGGTAGGGAAGATGTAGTAATCGCCCAGTTTATCGATGGTGGCGGCGTCCTCATTGGGGAAGAAGTCAAGCGATACGTAGAGCTCTCCGGTAATTATATTTCCAGTGCTGAGCGTGGCACGGAGACCCTCGCCGACACGATTTTCCATCCGGCTGTGTAACTCAGCCAAAGAGTCCTGTGTATCAGGAAATCCCATGCGCGCCGGATCGATGCGGATTTTAACAGGAATGGGCACGTCGCCAATCGTTGTTTCCTGTGGGTCAGGCACATAATCGAATGAAATTCCCACAACGTTACCCATGTCAATTCCCCGGTATTGAACGGGAGCTCCTACCGCAAGGCCGCGAATCGAGCTATGAAAGAGCAGCACATATTCCGAGGAATGTAGGTATGGCATTTCATTGATAGCATCATAGTCTGGGTATAGGTTAAATTCCTCACCATCTTCCACCGGGAACCCAGTGCCCATTTTTTCGGGAATGCCGAAGGTGACACCGCCCATGAGGATCGATTCGAGTGTGCCTGCTTCAAGCGAGATCCCCTCTGAACTCGTGCTGATCGAAATCCCGCTGACATTCCAAAACCGGCTAGTAGAAGTAAGGAGGTCATTGTAGGGAGCCTCGATAAAGAGCATATACTCAAAAAGCCGTTCGTTTATATTGAAGTTGGCCCGCTCTACTTTCCCGACAGTGTGGTTTCTGTAGAGAACAGGATCGCCTGCGGATAGAGAATTCCCATCGCTGCTGATCAAAGTAACCCGTGTTCCTGGGGTGTCTGCTGGGGTCAATGGAGGATCTTCGAGCCCGACGAAAAATCGCTTCCCTGGGGCCTCAATGCCCGGTGAAATTGCGATGTAGTTGCCGGAAAGGAGGGTGCTGATTCCAGAAATACCTTGGATGCCGACTCGGGGCTTTACGACCCAGACATCTGCGTCCTGGGTGAGGAGGTCGCGCGCGGACCGATCGATACGGGCGCGGATGATTACCTTGTCGTAAGTTTTGCTCAATCGCACCGATTCCACCACGCCGACATCCACGCTGCGGAACTTTATCTTTGTCTTTTCAGCTTCGAGTCCTGATGCAGACTCAAATTCGATAGTGACGGTTGGGCCCTGTTCCTGGAATGTCTTAAAGACGATCCATACTCCAATACTCAGAGCGAGTATGGGTATAATCCATATAGGGGATAGGCGCTTAGAACGTTTAACAGTCGCTTCGGTGGATGTCATGAGTGGCTTGGATATATGTCTTGGGGATGATTTCTATCCCAAATGAGTCGTGGATCGAGAGCCATGGCGGCAAACATGGTAAAGATCACTACGCCAGCAAAAGAAATGATCGCAGGGCCGGGTTCCACGGACATGAGGCCGGTAAATTGTACGAGGATTGCAAGGATGCCTACAACAAACACGTCTATCATCGACCAGCGGCCAATGATCTCCGTGATCACAAAAAGCCGCGTGCTATCTTTTTGCCCAGTCTGTTTCCGCCTTGAGATTACCCAGCAGATATAAAGGAGCATAAACATCTTGGCGAGAGGTACCACGACGCTCGCGATCAGGATAATGATCGCGATAAATGCGGAACCATGCTCCCAAAGCATCACGACGCCCGACAAAATCGTGCTCGGTTCTGAGCTGCCGAACGTCGCCGTCGACATGATCGGAAGTACATTGGCCGGGATATAGAGGATGATCGCAGTGACAACTAGGGCGACACATGTCTGAACGGCGTTGTGCTTGCGTAGATGAAGGGGCGCGCCGCACCGCGGACAGTGTTTCTCGTCGATATGAGAAACTTTCCCACAGGTATGACAGCCCGCAAGCCCAAGCTCTGCGGCACTCTTATGCGACTCAGGTCGCATGGCTTTTCCTCTCCCATGTGTTCCAGATTAAGATCCGGTCGAGGCTGCTGAGCGCCCAGGTGAACAGGATCGTGAATCCAACAAAAATCCAGAAAGAGGGCCCCATGTCGACTGCAGCCAGCGACGAGATCTTTATGAGGCTGATCAAAACGCCCACCAGGAAGACATCCGCCATAGCCCAGGGGATGAGCTTAAATACGAGTTTGGCAAGAAACGGAAACGCCTTCGGAGGTCTCTCGGGTATCAGGAGCTCGATGACGAGCCAGACAATCATGATGAGTACGCCTGCGGGGATGAAGACTGCACAGGCTAAGATGATGAATGCTATGACACTATCGCCCCCGCTATGAAGGGCGAGCGATCCATGGAAAAGGGTCATCATTTGCTCTTGGCCCCCGGCGCTAATGGTCATGAAGGGAAAGAGATTCGATAAAAGCAAGAGCACGAGCGCCGCGATGGAAATAGCCAGTGGGCGGATCATACCATCTTTCGGTGAGGCGCAGAGTGTATGGCCACACCTTGGGCATTCCGCTTTAGTGCCTTCTTTAAGCTGCGGCACCTCGACCAGAAGATCACACATGTGACACGCAATGGTCTTTTCTAAATGGGTATTTTCTCTGATAGTTTGAGACATCTGGGGAAATATTTTATATCTAAGCTTGTGCTCCGGGGACCTCGTCTAAACCCAGGACTGCGCTACATCGGGATAGGTTCGGTTTGAGAGGATGGTGCTCATACTGAAACGGGTTGACGCACGATTTTAACGTAAGTTGTTTCCGAGTCTCATTAAAATCCTGGCTCTAGGTTTTAAGATACAAAGCACCCAACATGACAATTTGAATCTATGTTAATCTCACGACTTTTTTTGACCGCGGTTGCCTGCGCTATCATCCCCTTAAACGCGCAGAATTTCGGTGAACGGATTAGGAACCAAGCGTCGATCGCAACTTCAAAGAAAGAGGTCGCGCGCGATACCCATGAGCTCACGGACTTTGAAAGAGAAATCGATTCGTTCGCCACACACTTGAAAGACGGGGACATGGTCCGAGCAACCCGCTCCATGGTCGAGCTCGAGGCGATGATGCAGCGCGAAATCGAGCAGTTCGTGGCCAAAATCAAACGTGCAAAGTCGGAACAACGTTCCAGTCGCCGGGAGCTTGGGTCTGATCGACGAGAATTGCGGAAAAATCGTAAAGAGGATGCCGATGCGTGGACTAATGCGGGGGATAGGCGCGATAAACGAGATGACCGCCGCGACTATGCTGATGACATCGCGGATGTCGAAACGTATGAATCACTCAAAAAACGGGCCAAGTCGCTCCTTGCCTCTTTTAGCAGAAATGATCTCTCAGCTGATGGAAACGATTCGGGACTGCATCGTCGGACAATGGATGATCTTTATGCTTTCAAAGGTTTGATGCAGGAGGATTTGCGTCTATCAGGTGTCGAGATCCGTGAGGATAAAAAGGAATCACGTGAAGATCGTCGCGAAACACGGGAGGACCGGCGCGACCGTTGATGCTTGTCGTGGTATAAGTGGCTTCGTATCAGGATTTTGGAGGCCGAGCTTCGATTCCATGCGAAGCGTAGAGAGTGGTCTTGTTGAAGGGTGTATTTATCTGTCTGTTGGCATTCTTCTACGCTTTGACACCCCACTTGCTACAGGGGATGTCTATGGCTGAATCGAACCCTTCGAAACCTGATTCCGAACCGGGAAATCAACAGGCACTCATCTATCGGTTGAATGAACGCCCCAAGACCGTATGGGAAACCATTTTTTATGGATATCAGCATACGATGGTGGATATTTCTCCTTTTATCGTGCCTTTGGGTGTGGCAACGGCGATTGGAATGTCTGCGGGTGAGGCGTCCTATTTTATCAATTTATGTCTGTTCTCTATGGGTATCGCCACACTGCTCCAGACAACCATCGGGAATCGGCTGCCGATCGTTCAAGGACCGTCGGTGATTCTGATCGGGATGCTGGCGAATATTGGCCAGAAGTTGGGGGCTGGTGTGATGTGGGGTGCGATTTTTGTGGGTGGGTTCCTCGAGATGTTGCTGGGGGCTTCCGGCTTATTGCGGTATCTGCAAAAACTGTTTCCGCCTGCGGTGGCTGGGGTCGTCGTTATTTGCATCGGCATATCTTTGGGGCAGGTCGCAGTGATGCTTGCTGTGAGAGACGGGAGTGGCTCTCACTTGATGTATTCGGGATTGGTGATCGCGATGATCTTCGTGATGCAAGTGCGCTTTCCAAATGCGCTCAACGGTTTGGTAGCCAGAGGATCTATCCTGTTTTCGATGTTTTTTGTGGGGGCGGTTGTGGCTGGATTCGCGGGGGATGTGAACTGGGATCTAGTGAATGAGAAGGCCTGGTTTTCGTTTCCGAGTCTCTTTCCCTATGGCGGACCCGGATTTGGTTGGGAGTTTGTCCTGGCAGCGATCTTAACCTGCCTGGCTGGCTATCTGGGCTCAGTCTTCGAATCCCTAGGGGATTATGCCGCGACCTGCGCTACCTGTGAGGAGCCCTACACCGCTAAGATCATGAATCGTGGTATATTCGCCGAGGGATTGGGTTCGATGGTCGCTGCCATGTTTGGCGGCCTCCCATGCACGAGTTTTACTCAGAATATTGGCATTATTGCCACGACGCGCGTGGCGAGCCGTGTGGTGGTCCAGTTTTCTGCAGTCGTATTTATTTTATACGGGATCTGCCCCAAATTTGGCGCCTTACTCGTTGCGATGCCTGGAGCGGTTCTCGGGGGCGTATTCCTGGTGATTTGTGGTATGATCACGATCACCGGCATGCGTTTGGCGTCCCTGGCTGAGTCGACGACGGTTAACCAGTTGGTGATCGGGCTCACCTTAGTGATTTCTCTGGGTCTGCCTTTTTATATTAAGCAAAGCTTGCCTCAGGAATGGGTGGAAGGGCTGCCAACGCTCGTAAGCCTGATCATCACCAACAGCGTCGTACTCGTGGTCGTGGTAGGGTTGAGCCTAAACGTGCTGCTCAACCATGTTTTGAAGCCCAGGCAGGACCACGATTAGGGCCTGCCGCATTCAGGTTTGTAGACCGAGCATTTCGGCCCCTACCTATTGAAGCCGGGTAGGGAATGTTATCTCCCCAGGGTAGGGCCGCATCGCCGGCGCGGCCGGTTACGGCGAACCGGCCCGACCACTGTAAGGTGCATGACGCCAATCTCCGACGACAGGTGGTATTTGTTGATAGCAATCAGAACTCGTCTCTATTTCGCGAAATTCGCAGCGATGCGTGCCTGAAGATAATCGTGAGCGGTGATGGGCTCATATTTGCCTTTGGGGCCCTGGATCATCGCGTCTTTGTTTCCTTGGCAGAAAAATGCGATTGAATAGCGGGCGCCTTGATACTCCTCGGGCTGCGGCATGCGCACACGATGGAGGGTAGAGAGGAGTTGATCGTCGGCCCAGCGCATGAGCATGTCTCCAATATTGCAGGTAACTACACCGGGCAGGGGGGGCACGTCGGTCCATTCAAGTTCGTCGGCGTCGGATTCCAAGCCTGGGCAGAGTTGTAAGCCTCCTTGTCCCGGGCGTTGATGGAGAAGCGTCAGGCAGTCAAAATCGGTATGGGCTCCGGCGCGCCAGAGGTCAAAGTCTTCGGGCTGTGCATCTTTCATCTCCAGGTAATGAATGAGGCGCAGCGTGGATTGGTATTCGGGCGAGATGGGGTCGTGACAATCGGTAAAAAAGTCGCTGGCGAATCCGAGTTTCAATGCAAGGCAATCGAGTACCTTCATGCCTAAGGCCCAGTTTGCGCGTTCGAATGCGAGCATGGTTGCTTTGAAGCCTGGGACTTCCGAGCCCGTGGGCCATAACTTAGCCATGCGTGGTAGCGTGATCTGATACGACTCTTTCCGGTCGGCGGTTCCGGTAGACGGGCGCACTTGAGCGCGATACTCCCAGCCGGCATTTGTGCCGGGAAGCATCGGGTATTTTTCTTTCGTTTCAGAATCCTGAGCAAAGAAGGCCTCGGATAGTTGGAAGGCCTCTTCGACTAAGGATGCATCTATGCCGTGATTGATGAGCTGGAAAAAACCGATTCTTGTCGCGGCCTCCCACAAAGCATCGGCGATTTCACTTTTGCGCTCGATGTAATCGCTCAAGTCAATCTGCGGGATTGCGCGGTCTTTGTTGCCGCCGAGTCCTCCGATCAAGGATTCTTTTTTTAGTTCTTCGAGTGGAGTGGGGCTCGGATTTGTGTCTGGCATGGCGTATTTTAGTTGCGCGGGTGTGTGAAAGGTTTTGGGCGATCAACAAAAGCTAAAGGTATGCCCTTTGGTGGTGACTTCGCTCGGAAGAGGCGACCGTTATTGTTGTCACCGATTGCCAGAATACAAAAAAAGGCTGCCCGCAAGCGGACAGCCTTTTGTTTTCTCACGAATCGGATGAGTCGTAATTACCAAGCATAAGAAACGGAGAGGTCCGCTCTGAATCCTTGGGTAGCTAGCAAAAGTTCATCGAAGAATAGATTCTGTGATTTGTATCCAGTTTCGTCCGTGATGTTGTAGAGATTTACCCGGGCATTCCATCCATTTTCAAAGGCGTAAGATACCGAGCCGTTCCATTCAAAGTATGAGGGCAAGACTACATACCCAAAGTAGCCAGCATCTACCGACTCATACCAAGAAAAGCCGAGTGTGGCTGAGAGCCCAAAGTCAGAGACATAGTTTCCGTATAGGCTGAAGAATTTGTCAGGTCGGCCTGGCTCTTCGGGATCGGTGGTGAACTCGTCGACAATGGGTCCGCCGAAAGCATTGAAACGTAGCGCACCGTATCGCGATAGGGCTTCTTCATAGGAGATGCCTTGTTGTTCAGCGATATACTGGAACGGCACACCCAAAATGGTCTGGGATCCTTTGCGCTGGGTTTTGAGCCATGTGGCGTTACCCGTGACGAAGAAGTTATCGTTGATTGCCCAGTTTACCTCCAGCTCGATTCCGCTGGTATTTTCGCCAATGAGCTGTCCAGCTTGAGCGCTGAACTCGGTCCGATTTTGCTCAAATGCTGCGAATGAGAAATAGAGTTTGTCATCAAACAGCACACCTTTCACGCCGCCTTCTATCAAATCAGAACCTTGAATATAGGTTTCGCTGCGCACCAGCCCGACGTTCACTTCGGAAGCTTGGCCATCAGCAATGTAAGCTGCTTCTGCAAAGGTGATATAAGGTTTGAGGCCAAAGGGAGCGTCGTAACTGATACTGCCGGAGTAGGTATCGTAAGACTCGGTGTCGCTTACGGGCTCATTGCTCGCTCGATCCAGCCAGCCGAAGTTGACAGTATCGATATCGACTTTGTGGTAGGCGTAGCCGGCGTTGATATTTAATTTCTCAAAGAGGGTCAGGTTGATTGAAGCGAATGCTCCCAAGTCTCCATAATCACTCTCTACCCAGTTGTCGTAGATACGGCTTTCTCGATTGAATCCTGATCCAGCCACGTTGTTGCTTTCTGCAATAGCAAACCGTTCGTTTGCCGTGACCTGTTGGGTGAGATCTCGAAATGCGAAGGGCTCATTAAGAAAGGCGGATCGTGCAACCATTTCGGTGTAGCGGTAGCTGATGCCGGTGATGATTGACAGGTCTACAGAATCTCCGAAATCGGGATTAATGACCGCGGTCATTTTGTTCTCAATGACATGGCCTTCATAATCATTGTTGAAGCCGTAGGTCGTGTTACGCTGAGTATCGTAGTAGTCGTAGAAGACTTGGTTTTTGATAGAGAAAGTGTCTGAGGGCTCTGCTTTCATATCAAAAAAGACAGTTAGATTTCTAGAAATGCCGTAGTCCTCTGGCTCGGTGAAACCGGTGCGTTCGCTGATCGTCGTCGTTCCCGTGAGATCAAGGGCAGCCAAGCTCTCTCCAGTGATGCCATCTCCATCTAAGTCGTCAGGGATACCTCCAGCGCCCTCAGTTAAGTTTGCAGCGATCCAATCGTCGAGGGGCAGGCCGCTAAATGAGTGAATGATCCCGCCATTGGCATCGAGGCTGATGCCTGGAATGAGGTTGGTGAACTGACCAAAGCCGGTATTGCCGTCGGTTTCGAAGGGTTCAATACGCCCACTGCCATTGAGGTCGCGGTTTCTTACAGCAGCGGCTCCGGTGATATATGTATGGTTATCTACTAGATCCTGAGTAATGCGATTCCAGCCCGGGTTTTGGATTTGATCGAAATCGCCATACTGGAAACCGGTCTCGATGGACACGATGTCCGTTAAATCGAGTACAAAGGTCGCTTGGGCGATGATGTCTTTGTTATCTACAAAGTTATAAAAACCTCCTGAGTCTTCGAGGCCAAGGAAGGTGTAAACACCTCCACTTTTACCTGCGACTTCGATGGGTGTGCCATATTCTAGAGATATTTTCTTTTTATCGTATGTTCCTACGGTCGCAGTGACCTTACCTGTGGAAGACTCGAGGAATCGGGTCGTGTTACCGCGGGCAGTTTTCGGATAGTAGTTGAGAAGACCACCGACGGAGCCGACGCCATAGGATACGGGTGGGGGGCCTTTGATGATCTCAAAGCGATCAGCAGCACCGATGGGCGTGCGAAAGTTGCCCCGGTTGGTAAGCTTTTTGAAGCCGCGAAAGTAGTTATCTCCGTTCGTGTTACGGATGTCCACATTACCTTCGATCCCGAATTGGTTATTGGAAAAAGTACCCGCGGAGACAGCAGCGATATCCCCTACAGAATCGATACCATAGCTGTCGAGGGTGGCACCTTCAACAATGGTGATGGAGCGAGGGATATCGACTATTTTCTGACCTTCGCCGAATACCGAATCGATCTGCCGATTGGGGATAATAGCAAGTGGATCATTAATCGATTCCTCAGTCGTGAATGTTTCGAGTTCTACAGTTTCGTCGTCTTCTTGAGCAAATGCCAAGGATGCACAGCACGCCGCTAAAACCAGCGCATATCGTTTAGTTTTGATGAATTGAGTCATAGCTTGTGATCAGTCGTGGAGTCGAAGTCGGCACCTTTTAGCATCTGATGTGCCATGGCCATAAAAGGGTAATATTTCTCCTGACTGGTCGCCTTATGACGATCGCTTCACGCAACAACTGGCGTATTTACTGCACTGACAGCTACCCTTTTCTCTCGGCAAAAAAATGCTCACTCCTGAAGACCAGATTGAAAATAGCCCGAAGCTTGCTGCTCTAACAGACCGGGTGCGTCGAGAGATCGGCTACTTTAGTTACTATACAAAACCCTGGGTAAAACAGGCGATGCATCCCAGTGGAGAGCGCGTCTATGACGTGGCCGTTATCGGTGCGGGGCAAAATGGCTTGGGAATCTTCCATGGGCTCAAACAAAACGGCATATCGAACACTCTGATTATCGATGAGAACCCGATGCAGGCTGCAGGTAACTTCGCGCAATACGATCGGATGCTGAGCCTCCGTACGCCGAAGGATCTGACCGGTTTAGACTTCGGCTTAGCGAGTCTCACGTTCCGGAGTTTCTGGGAAGCGCTTCATCCGGGGGACGCGTGGACATCGTTGGAGAAGGTGTCACGCGCAGAGTGGGATGCTTATTTGAAATGGTATCGGTCGACTTTGGAGATTCCCGTGCGGTATGAACATAGATTGGTCCGTCTCGAGCGCGAGACTCCCCAGATGCTGCGGCTCGTTGTTGAGGGCGGGCAAGGAGGAGAACTGCAATTCTTTGCCCGTGCTGTTGTTTTCGCCACAGGCTTTCAAGCCGAGGCGATCAAGCGGCTGCCGATGGATGTTATCGGAGATACGGATCGCGCTCATTGGGCTCACAGTGCGGACTCAATAGATTTTGCGGCTCTTTGGCAAAAGCGTGTGGCAATTCTGGGGCATGGAGCGGGCTCGTTTGACGCGGCGGCGATGGCTCTCGAAGCCAAAGCGCTTTCTGCAATGGTTTGTTATCGTCGTCCATCTATGCCGCGTGTGAACCCATTTCGCAGACTGGAGCTCGCAGGCTTGATGGGGAATTTTAATGAACTTGATGAGGAGACCCGCTGGAAGATTGTCTGGTTGGTGAGCCATCGAGACCAACCGGCTCCGGAGCTCGCAATGAAACGTGTGCGAGGTTTGGCAGGGTTTTCAGTGAGATCGGGAGTTGGATGGAAGCGAATCGAGCGCTCGAATGATGGCTTGCAGCTGACCCTATCCAACGGTGAAAAGCTTGTTGTTGATTTCGCAATATTCGCTACAGGTTTTGAGCGTCGACCGCTTGAGAGGCCAGAGCTGGCGTCATTGGCATCTGAAATTGCGAGATGGGAGGACTTTACACCTCCAAAGGGTTATGCATCTGGGGCACTGAAGCGATATCCACGTCACGGGCGAGGGTATGAACTCTTACCGAAGGGATCTGCACCAGACCAGCTCGTGTCGCATATTTTCAATTTTGGCTTCAGTTCTGGGCTCGATCATGGGCCTCATATCACATCGATCAGTGGGATACACTTTTCATTGCAGAGAGTTGTAGACGGCGTGCGAGGTCTGTTAACCAAGCTGGATGAAGATGCTTACTTCGAGGACTTCGCGATCAATCCGCCTCCAGAAGCATATTTGGAAGCCTACCCCGATATAATTGGTGAATCATGACTTGGCGTCATCCATGAATCCACATTGCGTACGGGGATCTCATCATGCCTTGCGGCTCCCGTCTAAGCCGCTGATTGCGACACCTTCGAGGGTAGGACTGCATTCAGGAGGATGCCGAGTATGGCAGCGAGGCCGACGCCGCTGATAATGAAGTCGCCTAGTTCGATTGTGAGTTGGCCGACTCCAATCATCATGATGACGGCGAAGATGATATAGTTCTTTGGCTCTTCAAAGTCTACTTTACCAGCGATCATGGTCTTCAATCCAATGGATCCAATCATTCCAAATACGAGGATAAGGATCCCACCCATGACTGGCGTGGGTATGGTTTGGAGAAATGCTCCTAGTATGCCCACGAAGGATAAGACGATAGACGTGACTGCGGCGATGCGCATGAATCGCGTGGAATAGGCTCCGGTGAGAGCGATCGCGCCTGTTACTTCCGAGTAAGTGGTATTCGGCGGTCCGCCGAGAGCCGCGGCGAGGGCTGTAGCTACGCCATCCCCCAGAATTGTACGGTGTAAGCCGGGCTCTTTGAGATAGTCTTTTTTCGTGACGGATTGGACAGCCAAAATATCACCAAAGTGTTCGACTGCGGGAACGATTGAGACAGGGATAAATAACAAAATCGCTGGAAGCGAAAACTCCATCCATTCGAAGGTGCCGGCTGCACTGGCTGAGGTCCAAGGCCACTGAATGGGTGCCGCTTCGATGACTGGCTTGAAGTCGACTAAGCCGAATGGAATGGAAACAAGATAGCCGACAATAATGGCGATTAAAATCGGCAGCAGGTTTAGAGTCCTATTCTTGTTTAAAGCCATCGCGATTGCAGTGCCTGCAGTTGAGAAAGAGACAATCAGCGCGATGCCGCTGAAATCACTCGACCCAGCGCTGCTAACCGCCATCGATGCTGCAGTCGGCGCGAGCCCGAGTCCGATCACCATGATCACCGGCCCCGTGACAATGGGAGGTAGGATGCGTTTTATGAAGCCCGGCCCAAAGTAAGCAATGGCGATTGCCAAAATCGCGTAGACAATGCCGACAGAGAACATCCCACAAAATGTGGCACCATAGCCATATTTCTCCAGGGAGATCGACATGGGTGCAAGAAAAGCAAACGAACTCGCCAGAAAAACAGGGATCTGACCGCGAGTAATAAACGTGAACAATAGTGTGCCGGCGCCGGCGGTAAACAGTGCAATGGAGGGATGCATGCCGACTAAAATCGGAATCAGGACCAGGGCTCCAAACGCGACGAATAACATTTGGATGCCCACTGCATACGTTTTCCATGACGTTAGGCTGGGCTCTTCATTGGTCTCGTTACTAGGCGCGGTCATGCTTGTGAGTGCTGAGTGGTAAAGGACTAAGCGGGCTAGCAGTTAGACTGCCAGTGTTTGGCCGTGGCTGCAGCTAACGGCTTCTTCTGAGTGTGCGAACTGCATGACGCATCGGTCGAAATAATGAAGAGATATCAGGCTCTAAGGTAATCATGATTACGGAAATGATTATGATCGTTGTGCCGAATAGTTGGACCGGTTGAACGATTTCATTCAGGATGAAATAGCCTAGGACTACAGCCCAGATTGGCTGCAAGAATGAAGCGGCGCCCACTTTCACTGCTTGGTGTTTTGAGATGATTATCAGAAAGAGTATAGCGGGCAGGGCAGTGCTGAAGATTCCCAATAATAGAACAGAGAGCAGGGCTTCGCTGCCTATCTCGGAAGGCCACGTTTCTCCAAGAAATAGGCTGAAAGTAAACGCCGCTATAGACGCGAATAAGAGTTGGCCCGAAGTGATCAGCGCTGCTGGTTTGGGTTTCGCCCAGCGAGCGTAGACGGTTCCACAGCCGAAGCTGGCGGAGACCCCCAGGATAAGGAGATAGCCTGAAAAATCTCCCATGGTATTTGGATTGAATCCTGAAAGAATGACTAAAATGACTCCAATAAATCCGGCGACCAGGCTCAGCACCGTTGTCGCAGAGAGGCGCTCGTTTTTTAAAAGAAGCGCCGCAGTCACTCCAGTAATGATTGGAGTCGTGGATTGGAGAATGCCGGCCTCTGCGCTGGAAATATTAGAGATCGCCAAGGCCGCTAGGCAATTGGGTAGCCAGCCATTGAGCGTGCCCACAATCAGCATGTCCCTCAAAATTTTCGCGTTCATGATGAACTCGCGCCGGTGAACGCAGACGATTGCGAGCAGGGGTAATGCGATGCTTGATCGAAGAGCGGCCAGGAGCATCGGTGGGAGATCTACACGCGACACTTTTAAAAAGATGTAGGCACTGCCCCACATGAGCGATAACGCCATCAAGGCTGGAAGGAGTTTTTTCCCTGCATTCATGGTATGCTACCTGGGTGAGTGCGGAATCGGTGAAGCCCTCGCCACGGGTGGATGGGTGAAAAAGAAACTGCGATGGTTTGCTATCAGCAGAAATAGAGCCCGTGAGGTAGCAGCAGCTCTGATGGTTCGGTGGCGTTATCCCATGGCACACCCTTAGCTGAAGCGGGTTGGTTTTTACCAATAAGCAATTATGGAACGCTATCTAGACTTGGCCTGGGGACGCTATGCGAAGGGGGTTTTGCTCTGTTCGGCAGCGATCTTTTATTTCATCACCGTCTTTAACAACATTGTCGATTACAGCGCTAATCTGAGGTTTATCCAGAACGTGGCTGGCATGACGGACACATTCAATGACACGCTGCTGTGGCGTCGTATGGAGTCTGATTTTATGCATTGGCTGTTGTATGTCATCATCATCGGGTGGGAACTCCTGGCAGGATTTTTGTGCGTCTATGCTGCTTTCTTGTCGTGGAAATATCGCAAGGCGGAAAAGGGATTATTTAGGCGTGCCATCACTGCCGGTATGATCGCCCATGTGTTCAGTCTCTTACTCTGGTATTTCGCATTTATTATCGTCGGGGGCCAGTGGTTCCTTATGTGGCAAAGTGCGAACTGGAATGGTCAGGATGCGGCATTCCGCATGATTGGGATTACTGGCCTGATTCTGCTTTTTCACGGTCTGTATCCGGATGACCTGAAAGATGCAAAGTAGGGCTTCAATGGAGATGATCACTGGCCTAATAGACACGCACCCGCTATATCGAAATAACTATGAGTGAACGTGAGCGAGTGTGCGTCAATGCGTCGAAACCCATGAAGGTCAAAGTCGTCGTGGTCACGATGTTCGAATTTGACGATGAAGGTCCTGGAGAGCGGCGTCTTTGGGTCGAGCGCCGTAATTTAGATCAGCGCTATGCCTTCCCGGCTGGGCGTTCGGATATCTATTCAGATGGTGATGGCGTATTGCTGATCACTACGGGTATGGGGGTGTCCAATGCGGCTGCATCCGTCATGGCTCTTGGCATGGATCCCCGGTTCGATTTTAGCCAAGCTTATTGGCTCGTTGCGGGGATCTGCGGACTCGATCCACTGCGCGGACCCATCGGGAGTGCGGTGTGGACAGACTATGTCGTAGACGGTGGTTTAGCCAACGAACTGGATGCGCGTGAAATTCCTGAAGACTGGCCGACTGGATATATGCCTCTGCTGGCAACGAAGCCTTATGAACGTGAAGGCATCTACATCGATCCCAGTCAGCTGTTTGAATTGAATCCTAAGCTGCTCAAATGGGCCTATGCACTGACCAAAGATACCCCACTCGCGGACAGGCCCGAATTGGAGAGCCGACGTGCAGAGTTCGTCGGCTTCCCCGAAGCTCAAAAAAAGCCGTGCGTCATGATCGGGAGTCACCTTTCAGATTCCACCTTTTGGCACGGTGTAAAGATGACAGAATTTGGTCGAGCGTGGGTCGATTTTTGGACGGAAGGCAAGGGCACCTTTACTACCAAAGCCATGGAGGATAGTGGAACGCTACAGTCTCTGCGCAATTTGGATAACGCTGCCAAAGTGGACTATAAGCGGGTGATGATTTTGAGGACGGCCTCGAACTACTCTATGCCCTCACCCGGAATGACGGCCTACCAAAGCATCGCCCGTGAGCATGGTGCCTCCCTTTCCGCGTTGAATGAGTCCGTGGAAGCAGCATTCAGAGTCGGAAATCGCGTGGTTCAGGCCCTATTGGATGATTGGGATACATTCCGCGAAGACATTCCCGGTGGTCTTGATTAGGTCTAGGAGCAACATGCGTGTGAAGTCCTGATTTCCGGTTGTCAGTTTTGATTCGTTGTTGGGTGATTTGTCTTCTGGTTAATTTGTGGAGGTTT
>JABSRG010000064.1 GCA_013215165.1 Opitutales bacterium
GACTTCCTTGATCGGAAGTCCGCCAGAGCCAACCACTTTTTAATTTTTTAGCGCATCCCTATGGGATGGCTGTGAACTTAATTAGGAATTATCAGTTTAAGCAACTATATTTGAATGTTTAAAAAAGATGTATCATTACACAAAACTTCTTTCTCAAACCTCACTGCACAATCGAAGTCAGATTGAAAACCTGGTCATTGGATACGTTCCTAAAAGGTGGATGCCGAAACACACGCAGCTCTTGTTTTTAATGCCTTACCTCACTGGGGCCCTATCCGTCTACGTCGATTGATGGAGACGCACGGATGCTCTATTTCTGATTGTCTCAAAATGAAAAAATCGGAGCTGATCGGAATCCGCGACATCGGAACTAAGGCGATTCAATCCCTACTCCAATGGGATAGTATAGTCGATACCGACAAAGAGATCAGAAAGATAGGCCAGTATGGTTTACGGTTTGTGGGCAAGAGTGATTCTGAGTATCCTGAAAGACTCCGACATCTGCCCGACGCCCCAATCGGACTGTATTGGAAAGGAGATCTGGGGGCATCTCATGCGGACGTCGCGATCATAGGCAGTCGACGGACTACTCCATATGGACGAAAGATCGCTAATGAATGGGCCAGAACTCTTTCCTCGGCTGGAGTCACGGTTATCAGTGGTATGGCTCGGGGTATTGATGCCGAAGCTCACAGGGGTGCTCTCGAGGAGAGGGGCTCAACGATCGCAGTGATGGGATCGGGATTTGATCGCATCTACCCACCCGAGCACCTCGAGCTCTTCGAACAGATAAGCGTAAAGGGAGCTGTGATCTCCGAATTCTCTTTTGGAACCGCAGCAAGCAAGACCTCCTTCCCCATGCGGAACCGCATCGTCTCCGGGATAGCCCGTGTAGTGCTCGTGGTGGAAACCGATGTGAAAGGCGGCAGCATGATCACCGCAAAGTTTGCCGCCGAACAGGGAAAGACAGTATGCGCCGTTCCCGGACGTATCGACTCCACGGCGAGCGCTGGCTGTCACCAACTCATTCGCGATGGAGCTATTTTAGTATCAAAACCTGACGAGATATTAGAAGAACTCGACTGGAACAGCCAACCCGAGCTGTTCGCCTCGCTCGCAGCCGAAAGCAAACAAGCAACCGGCCCAGAGTCAGAAATTCTCAAAGAACTTCAAGGCGGCGAGATCATAAGCACAGATGCTATGGTAGACAAAACCAGCCTAACTTTCAGCGCCGTGAGCAGCAGCCTAATGATGCTCGAACTACAAGGTCTCGTCGCACGCCGGTCCGACGGTGCATATGAGCTGGCTTGAGCTTGGGCATATGCTATCTCTAAGCGAATTGCAAATGAACCAACAATACTCGATGATTCCTCTTTATATGAGAAATGTAAGGATATGGCGCTTCAACTGATGGAAGAAGAGAGAGCAAACACATTAAAGGTTATTTATTAATCTAAGCGGAAGCTTAGTATTTGAGTGTAACGCATCCTAATAGGAACATCATTCACAGAAGCAGGAGAGAAAACAACTCTCTCGATTGCTCGTTCGGCCGCTTCGGAAAATTTCGGGTCGCTTGACTCAATTACTTTAACCAATGAAGCACTGCCATCTGTGTGGACATCGATAAGGGCTCTAACCGCTCCTTGGATTCGACGACTTTTTAATTCTAACGGATATTCAAGACGAACTGGTGACTTGCGAACCGCCTGTCTGTATCTGAATAATTCACCACGTTCATCTTGTAAACGTGTTCTACCATCTTCATTTAAGACGATCGTTATTAACTCAGTATTGGCCGAATCTTGCGACTCGTCGGACAGTGCTTTTGATTGCCATTTCCGTATGTTCGCAATTACTGAAAATGTGAGCTGAAAGGGGGTGTTTTCAGTCAAAGGAACGACCGAATTAACCCTCCCAGAAGGCGACCACATGATCGCATATCTAAATTCCCCAGGAGCTAAACTACTTATAAGTTCGCTCTGGGCATCGCTATCAAAACCGAACCACTCTCTTGTAGCAAAATCATCATACCCATGGTTCGAAGCAAGGGTCGCATCAATACGGAGTCGCATTTTACAAGCGGTGGGTTCTCCATTTACTTTCAGCGGGGTAAACTTAAACACATCGAGTTGTTCTGCAAAATAATTTTTTACAACTACCCTGCCGGAGTCGGACCTTGACCTTATTTTTGTGGTATTTCCTTCCGCATCAACATGGAAAGTAAACAGACTGGGCCCACCGCTATCAACTGTGTTAAGTGTTCGTATCCTACCAATCACTTTAGAATCAAGAGACCAATTCGCAACAGGAAGAACTAGATCCCCATCATGCTTACTTACTAGGTATAAGTAGTCTTTGAAATACAATTTTTTATGACTCCAAACAGGAGTACCCATATACTTTGCAGGATTTAATTTCCATCTAAGAAGAGCCTGCCTTATTGGCTCTTTCCATTCAGATGCATTTGCGTATCTCGGTCCGATCGAACGAATACCTCCAGTATCATCAACCACGAGATCAAATGCAGGAGATTGCTTATCTTTTTGGGGATCTCTTCCAAATACTGGCAGCACAAATTCATTCGTGTATGCCTCACTTACCTTTGAGAAAATGTTATCGTAAAAATTTTGGACAACCTCCTCGGCAGTTTGAATCCCAGCCGAATAAGAAATCGTAGTAAAACTAAATGAGAGTAGAATAGTAACAAAAATACCGGGATTTTTGAGCTTCATATTATTTTTCTAATGTCTTAGATTTTTCTCCCATTAGATCTGCGGTTTCAAGTCGGATTTCACTACTGAAACGAGTATTTTTCGATACCCATCGGCATCTGACAAATCATGAATACAATCCCCCTCGCACTCACAGAGGCTCCACCACAACTTGATGCAGGATGCCTTCTCATTGAGAGTGATCGTAAGGAGGTATTCTAAAGAACCTTTACGTTACGGTAAAACGGATCTTTCGAGCTAGGCTGACAAAAAAAAGCCCTGAGAGCACAAGGCTCTCAGGGCTTTGAAATAATAGTCTAATTGGTATACTAGCCTATCCGACCAAGTCGCCCGATGATGATGCCTCGGTTCCGCCCTCGAATGAGGCACCGAGGGTGTCGATTTTGAGGCGGCGATATTTTGGCAGACCTGTTCCCGCAGGAATTAGGTTACCCATGATCACGTTCTCCTTGAAGCCCTTGAGGCGATCGACCTTACCCAATGTAGAAGCATCAGTCAGGACGCGTGTCGTCTCTTGGAAGGACGCCGCAGAAATGAAGGATTCGGTCTCGACTGAAGCCTTGGTGATCCCGAGAAGGATCGGCTCGCCTTCAGCAGCCTTACCCCCTGCGTCAATAATCTCTTCGTTGGCTTCGAGGAACTGGTGACGGTAGATTTGTTCACCCCAGAAGAAATCGGAGTCACCTGGATCGGTGATACGGACCTTCTTGAGCATCTGTGCCACGATGACCTCGATGTGCTTATCATCGATCGTCACCCCTTGCATGCGGTAGACCTTCTGGATCTCTGTGATGAGATACTCATAGCAATGAGCGTTACCTAAGATATCGAGAATCTCATGCGGATCCGCAGCACCCTCAGTAAGGAACTGTCCCTTGGACACAAGGTCGCCAGGCTGCACGATGATGTGCTTACCATGCGGGATCAGGTGTTCTTCGCTGTTCTCGTCTGAATCGGTCACAACGAGACGCTTCTTACCGCGGAGCATACCGTTCATTGAAACGATACCCGAGATCTTTGACATCTCAGCTGCTTCTTTGGGTCGGCGCGCTTCGAAGAGCTCGGCGACACGGGGCAGACCGCCGGTAATGTCCTGAGTCTTGGAAGCCTGACGTGGCGTCTTCGCGAGCAGGGCACCCGCCGCGATATCGTCACCTTCGTTCACAACTACCTGAGCGCCAGTCGGGATGTTATAAGATGCGACGATCTTACCCTTCTGATCCCGAACTTCGACCATCGGATTGAGGTCTTCCTTGTGTTCGATTACGACGGTCTGGATCGAGCCGGAGGCATCATCCATTTCGCGCTTCACTGTCACACCTGGGATCATGTCATGAAATGAGATGGTTCCAGGACGCTCGGAAAGTATTGGAATGTTGTGTGGATCCCATTGCGCGAGCACGGCACCCTTAGTGATTTCTTGACCATCTCCGATGAAGACAGCGGAACCGGCTACAATGTTGTAGTGCTCGAGCTCTCTACCTTCGTCGTCTGTGATTGTAATCGAACCAGTCTTGTTGAGAACCACGACAGCGCCCTGTCCGACTTCTACAGTCCGTAATCCCTTGAAGTTTACGATACCATCGCTGCGGACGATGATTTGCGGCTCTTTCATGACCGAGCTGGCAATACCACCGATGTGGAAGGTCCGCATGGTCAACTGGGTGCCTGGCTCACCGATGGATTGGGCGGCGATAATTCCGACGGAGGTACCGACTTCAACCATTGAGCTCGTGCCTGGGTCGATACCATACTCGAGCGCGGTCATACCATGCTCAATGCGCGTGCTCAGGGCAGACATAACCTTGATGCGCTCGATGCCCAGATTCTCGATCTTTTCGCCGATATCTGGAGTAATCAATTCGCCAGCGCCGATGATAAGCTCATCTGAATCGAGCGGGCTGTAGACATCAAGAGTCGAGCAACGACCGATGATGCGCTCCTTCAGGCTTACGATCTGATCGTCGCCTTCATAAATGGCTTCTTTCCAGATGCCGTCGCGACGCCCGTCATCGATGTCAACGATTGTGCAGTCCATGGCGACGTCACACAGTTTTCGTGTCAGATAACCCGCATCCGCTGTCTTAAGCGCCGTGTCCGCCAGTCCCTTACGGGCACCGTGAGTCGAGATGAAGTATTCGAGAACTGTTAGGCCTTCGCGGAAAGATGACAAAATCGGACGTTCGATAATTTCACCGGAAGGTTTAGCCATCAATCCACGTGTTCCACACAATTGACGCACCTGCTGACGGTTACCCCGCGCACCTGAGTCCATCATGATGTAAACGGGGTTAATCGCTTCGCGACCATCGTTGTCATCCAGACAGTTGAACACAGCCTTAGCGATCGTATCGGTAGCGTTTGTCCAGATTTCAATGATCTTGTTATAGCGCTCACCGGTGGTAATGATACCCCGTTTGTATTGCGCATCGACTTCCTCGATCCGCTTGCGAGCTGCTTTCACGATATCCACCTTTTCATCCGGGATGATCATATCCTGGATACCAATCGAAATACCGGCATGCATCGCGATCTTGAAGCCGAGAGCCTTCAGGCGGTCGAGTGTCTCAATGGTCTCCTCCTTACCGCACTTCTTATAGGTCGACATGATCACCTCACCGAGCATCTTTTTGCCAACGGTGAAGTTAATGAAGCCAAGCTCTTTCGGCCAAATGGTGTTGAAGATAATCCGTCCGAGTGTGGTGCGAATGATTCGCTTTTCCGATTCACCGTAAACCGTCTCTGGGCTTCCGTAGTCAGGATTAGCATAATCGACCCATGAATCCTTTTGGATGTCCCCTTCGATCTCTGCAACGAGAGCTTCTTCGAGGCTCCCGATGAGCGGTACGCGCTGACCTTCAGCAGGCTTAATCCTAGGCTCACAGGTAATATAATACATACCGAGCACAACGTCCTGAGACGGGGTCAAAATCGGCTTACCACTGGAGGGCGAGAAGATATTGTGTGTCGCCATCATGAGCAGTTTGGCTTCCATGATCGCCTCAAGCGAGAGCGGCACGTGCACCGCCATCTGGTCGCCGTCAAAATCGGCGTTATAAGCGGTACAAGTCAATGGGTGGAGCTGGATCGCATCTCCTTCGATCAGGACTGGTTCAAAAGCCTGGATGGAGAGTCGGTGGAGTGTCGGCGCACGGTTCAGAAGAACCGGGTGCCCCTTCGTCACCTCCTCAAGGATATCCCAGACTTCTGGAGACTTCTTCTCAATCATCTTACGCGCTCCGCGAACTGTATGGACAAAACCGAGTTCCTTGAGGCGACGAATAATGAATGGCTCGAACAAAACGAGGGCCATTTTCTTGGGAAGTCCGCACTGGTGCAGTTTCAACTCGGGTCCGATCACAATGACGGAACGACCAGAATAATCGACACGCTTTCCAAGAAGATTCTGGCGGAAGCGACCTTGCTTACCCTTAAGCATATCACTCAAAGACTTGAGTGGACGGTTCCCAGCACCGGTGACGGCACGACCATGACGGCCATTGTCGAACATGGCATCTACCGCCTCCTGGAGCATCCGCTTCTCATTGTGGATGATCACGTCAGGAGTCTTGAGCTGAAGCAGGTTCTTCAATCGGTTGTTCCGGTTGATGACACGGCGATACAGGTCGTTGAGATCAGAAGTCGCGAAACGACCACCCTCAAGAGGAACGAGTGGGCGCAGGTCTGGTGGGACCACAGGAAGCACTTCGAGGATCATCCACTCGGGACGTGTGCCCGACTCGATGAAACCCTGAATGACCTTTAAACGCTTTGAGATCTTCTTTTTGATCTGCTTTGAGCGGGTGGCGTGCATCTGCTCATGAAGCTCATCCACTGCGCCTTCTAGATCCATGCCTTCAAGAGCATCGCGCAGGGCTTCGGCTCCCATTTTTGCAACGAAGGCATCCTCGCCGTATTCGTCGCAAGCCTGGAGATACTCCTGTTCGGTCAGCAACTGCTTCTCTTCCAGCGGCGTCTTGCCTGGATCCACTACCATGTAGTTTTCGTAGTAGATCACACGCTCTAGGTTACGCGCGGTGACGTCGAGGAGCAGTCCCAAGCGACTGGGCATGCTCTTCAGGAACCAGATGTGAGAAACAGGGACGGCAAGCTCAATGTGTCCCATGCGCTCGCGGCGCACACGCGATACAGTGACTTCTACGCCACAACGGTCGCAGACGACACCCTTGTATTTGATGCGCTTGTATTTACCGCAGGCACATTCGTAGTCGCGAACGGGTCCGAAAATACGTTGGCAAAACAGACCGCCGGGTTCGGGCTTAAAAGTCCGATAATTAATGGTCTCGGGATTTTTGACCTCACCACGTGACCAGGAGCGAATCGTGTCAGGAGAGGCAACGGTGATCGAGACGCTGTCGAAGGACTGGTTGGATTCCAATCCGAGGGTATCTTGAAGTTGTTCCGTAATCATAGCTATGGGCGGTGGAGCTGGTTAAATGGCTTCGATGCTGGTTTCCTTTGTGAGGCGGACATCCAGACAGAGGGACTGCATCTCCTTCATCAATACGTTGAAGGACTGCGGGGTGCCCGCTTGCAGAGTGTTGTCTCCCTTGACGAGAGATTCGTAAATCTTGGTCCGGCCCTGAACATCGTCAGACTTGACCGTGAGAAGTTCCTGGAGGGTGTAGGCAGCACCATAAGCTTCGAGCGCCCATACCTCCATTTCTCCGAAACGCTGACCACCGTATTGGGCTTTACCACCCAAGGGCTGCTGTGTGATGAGGCTGTATGGACCAACGGCGCGTGCGTGAATCTTGGACGCCACAAGGTGGTTCAGCTTCATCATATACATGTAGCCGACAACCACGGGTTGATCGAACGCATCGCCAGAACGGCCATCATAGAGCTGGGACTTACCGGTCTCGGGGAGTCCAGCATCCTTCATATAGTTCCAAATGCGATCTTCAGGAATGCCATCAAAGACTGGGGTCGCTACTTTGATGCCGAGCTTGCTACAGGCCCAACCCAGGTGCGTCTCCAAAACCTGGCCGACATTCATCCGCGAGGGAACACCGAGTGGGTTTAGGCAAATCTCGATCGGTGTGCCGTCGGGAAGATAAGGCATATCTTCCTCAGGGACGATCTTAGCGACGACACCCTTATTACCGTGGCGTCCGGCCATCTTATCACCCACCTGCATTTTGCGCTTTGTGGCGATGTAGACCTTCACATTCTTGACGACCCCTGAGTCGAGGTCTTCGCCCGTCTCGATCCCTGAGATCTTGCGCTCCCGTTCCGTCTCAAATTCCTCGAACTTACTCTGATAGTTACCGACGATCTCCATGATTTTGATTTTCACCGGAGAGGGGTCGATATCGATGTTGCGCGAGACAGCAGCCAGGCGACGGAGCAAAGTCTTGGTGATCTTGCGGTTTGCGGGAATAATGACTTCGCCTGTGTCGCCGTTCTTGACGTCTAAAGGAATTTTCTCTCCAAGCAGAATGTTAGAGAGCGACTCTGTGAGGTCTTCGCGGAGACGATCCGTCTGTGAGCGGTATTCTTCGTTGATCTTCTTGATCTGTCGGCGGCGGTCGCTTGGTGACATACGCTCCTTCTCAGCATCAAGGCGAGAGGAGACTTTTACGTCCATTACGATGCCATAAACACCGGAGGGGACGAGCAGAGAGGTGTCTTTTACATCGGCGGCCTTCTCACCAAAGATCGCTCGAAGGAGCTTCTCTTCAGGAGCCAGCTCAGTCTCCGATTTCGGCGTAATCTTACCGACGAGAATATCACCTGGCTTTACCTCGGCACCAACGCGGATGACACCGTCATGGTTTAGGTTACGCAGGCCCTCCTCACCGATATTGGGAATATCACGCGTGATTTCTTCAGGCCCGAGTTTTGTATCGCGAGCGGTTACATCGAACTCTTCGACGTGAATGGACGTGTAGATGTCTTCCTTCAACACCTTCTCGGAGATGAGAATAGCATCTTCGAAATTGTATCCATTCCAAGGCATGAAAGCTACTAGGACATTGCGGCCCAATGCGATCTCACCGTTTTGAGTCGCCGCCCCGTCTGCCAAGACATCGCCTTGAACTACCTTCTGACCGCGTTTTACTATCGGCTTTTGGTTGAAACAGGTACCGTTATTAGAGCGCATAAACTTGCGGAGATTATGGACGTGGATGCCCTTCTTCTCGTCGGTTTTTGGACTCTTTTCAAAATTCTTCGGAAGCTCACCGTCAGTGGTGACGACAATACGGCGTGAATCACACTGAGCGATCACCCCATCTATCTGTGCCACTTCGATCGTGCGTGAATCTTCAGCGACGCGACGCTCGATACCCGTTCCAACAAAAGGAGAGTCTGTGCGAAGCAACGGCACGCCTTGACGTTGCATGTTTGAGCCCATGAGTGCGCGGTTCGCATCATCGTGCTCGAGGAAGGGAATAAGACCCGCCGCCACAGAAACGACCTGCTTAGGCGAAACGTCCATATACTTCACCTTCTCGGGCTCAACTTCCATCACCTCGTCGCGGTAACGCGCGATTACTTTACCGACGAAGTTGTTGTTCTTATCTAGAACAGAATTAGCCTGAGCAACGATATGGGGCTCTTCTTGGTCGGCGTTAAGATACTCGATTTCGTCGGTTACGACACCTTCCACAACCTTGCGGTAAGGGGTCTCTATGAAACCGAACTCGTTGATGCGCGAGTAGGTGGAAAGTGAGTTGATGAGACCGATATTGGGACCTTCAGGAGTCTCGATCGGACAAATACGACCGTAGTGCGAAGGATGCACGTCCCGCACCTCAAATCCTGCACGCTCACGATTCAATCCACCGGGTCCAAGCGCTGAAAGACGACGTTTGTGGGTCAGCTCAGCAAGCGGGTTGATCTGATCCATGAACTGGCTCAGTTGGCTTCGTGCGAAGAAATCACGGATCACTGTGCTCAGTGCCTTAGGATTGATCAACTTCTGGGGCGTGATTGAATCAACACTTTGATCATAAAGAGTCATGCGCTCTTTGACGAGGCGCTCGGTCCGTGCAAGTCCAACGCGGCACTGGTTAGCAAGGAGTTCACCGACAGTGCGCACACGACGTGCACCCAGGTGGTCGATATCATCAACGAATCCATCGCCTCGCTTTAGCTTAGTGAGGTATTTCGTTGCCTGAACGACATCCTCCACAGCGATGAGGCGGAATTCGATATCGGTCTCAAGGCCAAGCTTTTGGTTCAGCTTGTAACGCCCAACCCGTCCGAGGTCGTAGCGTTTTGGATCGAGGAAGAGACGCTTGATCAACGCCTTGGCATTGGCCGTTGTAGGCGGCTCGCCAGGACGGAGGCGCTTGTAAATATCTTTAAGGGCTTCCTCTTCGTTGCGTGTCGGGTCCTTTTTGATCGCCCGAATGATAGCTCCGTCATCGATGTTGGTATCGATCGCAGTAATCTTTGTGACACCCGTCTCTTCGATAGCGCGAATGATCGTCTTGGTAAGGGGCTCGAAGGCGCGGGCGAGGACAATTCCTTTCTCGGCGTCAACCATGTCCTCGACAAGAACGAAGTGAGACACTAAGTCTAAGCTCAATAGCTCACTCGCGTCTTTTTCACTCACTTCATAGAACAGCTTGAGAATCTCGCTGTCGGTGCTATGACCCATCGCACGCAACAGGGTCGTAACGAGGAACTTGCGGCGGCGACGACGACGGTCGAGGTAGACGTAGAGCAAATCGTTTTGGTCGAATTGGACTTCGAGCCATGTTCCGCGGTCAGGAATAATCCGGAACGCATGAAGCATTTTGCCCGAGGTGTGTGGGGTCTCCTCGAAACAGATTCCGGGTGAACGGTGAAGCTGGCTGACGATCACCCGTTCCGCACCATTGATAATAAAAGAACCGCGTTCAGTCACCGCGGGCAGCTCACCCATGTAGATCTCTTCGTCCTTAATCTGGTCTTCCTCACGGAGACGTAGCTTGACGTAGAGCGAAATGGAGAAGGTTACGCCCTCGCGCAGACACTCAAGCTCGCTCAAACGTGACTCCGCGAGTGAGTAATTGAGGTATTCAAGCGTGCAGCGACCATCATAAGACTCGATCGGAAATACTTCCCGAAAAACGGCCTCTAAGCCCACATTGCCTCTTTGGCTCGCTGGCTTGTCCAGCTGGAGAAATTCTCTGAAAGAAGTGATCTGGTTTTCGATCAGATTTGGAGGCTGGATGACCTCCTGAAGCGTTCCGAAGTTGATGCGCTCTGACATAATAGCGGTGATAGTGTGTTGAGTAAGTGGAAGAGAACTTGGAACGGGAAACAGATCAGACTATGACTGGTTCCCGTTCCAAACTCAAAAGATGGAGAAATCGAGAAGATTGAAGACAGCGAAGCACACCAGCCATACAGACTGGTGTGCATACGTAAAGAGAAGGATGTATGAATTTCTCTGTTTGCAAAAAAGGGTCGTTATTTGACTTCGACCTTCGCGCCAGCGGCCTCGAGCTTTTTCTGGAGTTCCTCGGCTTCGTCTTTGGAAACACCTTCCTTGATGGGCTTGGGAGCACCTTCAACGAGTTCCTTCGCTTCCTTAAGGCCAAGTCCGGTAATTCCGCGAACTTCCTTAATAACAGCGATCTTGTTGCTTCCGAATTCAGCGAGGATGACGTCGAATTCAGTCTTTTCCTCAGCAGGAGCAGCTTCGCCTCCAGCAGCAGCACCCGGTGCAGCAGCAACAGCGACAGGAGCAGCAGCGCTCACGCCCCACTTTTCTTCGAGTTCTTTGACGAGACCGGCGACTTCAAGAACGCTTTGAGCGCTGAGCCAGTCGATTACTTGTTCTTTTGTGATATCTGACATGTGTCCTCCTTGAATGGTTAGCGCCTTGCGGCATTTAAGGGAAATTCCCCTAACCTTATTCTTTGGATGGTTAGTATTGTATTCGAGAAACAGCCCCAAATTAATCGGGACTGAAAGTTTAGAGTTAGGAATCGCCCTGTTCTTCCTTCGCCTTCAAGAGGTTCAGGACGGAAACAGGAACGGCATTGAGTACGGATACGAAAGATTGAGCAGGTGTATTCAAGAGGCCCATGAGCTGAGCGCGCAATACATCTAGAGATGGGAGCTTCGACAGCGCCTCTATCTCCTCAGCATTCAGCAAACGCTCATTGAGAGCGCCCCCTTTGAGTTCTACCTTTTCCTTATCCTTGAAGAACTTGCCGAGCACCTTAGCTACGCCTGATGGATTGTTACCTCCAACGATAATAGCAGTGGGGCCAGTCAGCCAATCACCCATCTCTGGGAGATCGCGCGTCTTCGCTGCGACATTCAGAATACTGTTCTTCACAACGTGAAATTCAGCATCAAATTCAGACAACGAAGCACGGAGTTCTTCAGTTTCTTCAACCGTGATACGGCTGTAATTAGTGAGAAATACGTAGTCAGACTTATCCAACTGAGTATTCACTTCGGCCAATAGAAATTCTTTTTCAGCTCTCATGTAGACAGACCTCCTAAAAGCTTCCGAAAACGGTAGATTCCAACTTTACGCTGGGACTCATGGATGCAGATACGGCCATGCTCTTTATATAGCGACCCGCAAATGCTTCAGGACGTGCTTTACCGATTGAGTCGATGGCAGTCTTGACGTTCTCAACGATCTGTTCGTTTCCAAACGACTTTTTGCCACAGACCACTGAGATATTGGCAGTCTTGTCCATCTTGTATTCTACCTGGCCAGCTTTCACAGCTTGGATGCCCGCGGCCAGGTCATCTGTTACCGTTCCCGACTTGGGGTTCGGCATGAGTCCGCGAGGACCGAGCACGCGTGCTACGGAGCGGACGAGTTTCATTGCTGCCGGTGTGGCGATCGCCTTGTCGAAATCGATCCATCCATCTTGGACCTTAGCGATCATATCCTCCAAACCTGCGAAGTCGGCACCGGCTGCGATGGCTTCCTCAGGTTTGTCGGTGAAAGCAAGGACCACGACCTTCCGACCACTACCGTGAGGAAGTGAAACTGTGCCACGTACCATTTGATCACTCTGGCGAGGATCAACATGAAGGTGAGCTGACAGTTCGATGGTCTCGTCAAACTTGGGCGAAGGCATCTGCTTGAGCAGATTGACAGCTTCTTCCAGAGAATAGCCCTGAGTCAGATCACCGACTTCGAGTGCTTTCTGGTAGCGTTTGCTTAGTTTTACCATGTTGTGTGTGCGTTAATTCGCTCGAAACAGAGCGCTTATTCTTCAATTTCGATACCCATGCTTTGCGCGGTACCGATGATCATACGGGCTGCTGCCTCGGGGTCTGAAGCGTTGAGGTCGTTCTGCTTGATCTTCACGATCTCGAGAACTTGCTCTTTGGTGACTTTACCCACCTTGTCCTTGTTGGGAACGCCAGAACCTTTGGCCAAACCTGCCGCTTTCTTGAGGAGTACGGCAGCAGGAGGACTCTTGAGAATGAAGGTGAATGATCGGTCCGCATAAACGGTGATCACCACTGGCAAGATCATGCCAGCTTGGTCCTTTGTTCTCGCGTTGAACTCCTTACAGAAGCCCATGATGTTTACACCCTTCGCGCCAAGAGCCGGCCCTACCGGAGGGGCAGGATTGGCAGATCCAGCGGGAAGCTGTAAACGGATGGTTCCTGTGATTTTCTTTGACATGTTAGTTCGTTTTCGACGGGCGGGACAAAATCCCACCGCAGTTTAGTGAAGGCTTTCTTATTCCTCCTCTGAACGCTCGACCTGCCAGTATTCTAATTCCACTGGGGTGAAGCGTCCAAAAATTGATACAGACACCTTGAGTTTTCCCTTCTCTGGATCGATTTCGTCGATCCGTCCCACCATCGATGCAAAAGGCCCATCGTTAATTTTGACATCCTCGCTGACCTGATAAGTGACTTTGGGCACTTCCTTGCCTTCAGCTTCGCTCGCCTGGCTAATGATTCGGTCGATCTCTGACTTCTTGAGCGGTGTAGGCTGATCGCCACCGACAAAATTGATGACTCCCTGTGCTTCACGCACAAAATACCAAGGCTCCTGAAGGAGTTTTCCTGCTTCATCAAACAGGGTCATGTGCACGAAGATATAACCCGGATAAAATTTGCGCTTACGTTGGGTCTTTTTGCCATTTTTGACCTCAGCCACAGTTTCTTCCGGCATAAGGACCTCGTATACAAATTCGCCCATCTCTTCGATTTCGATGAACTTATCGAGATAGCGTTTAGCCTTGGCCTCCTGATTGGAGAGGCATTGGACGGCAAACCAGTTGGGACCACTGAGAGGCATGACAAAAACTAGTTGCTTACTAGGTTAGTAAACAGCTGAACGACATTCTGGACTGAGAAGTCGGAAAGGCTGGTGAAGGCACCCAAGAGGGCAGTCGCGATCAAAACAATGATCGTAGAACTCTGGAGCTCTTTTCGAGAAGGCCAAGAAGCCTTCTTCAGTTCGCGGATCATTTCACCCCAGAAGATCCTAATGCGCCGAAATGGGTTACTCATAATGTTTGTTGGCAGGAGAGGAGGGATTCGAACCCCCAACTTGCGGTTTTGGAGACCGCTGCTCTACCAATTGAACTACTCTCCTGTATCGTTAGTGTATTTAAAAGGCTAAGCCGGGCCTCCAAAAGAGGCCCGGCCTGATTCAAAAAGTATGAATAAAGTAAGAGACTACTCGACGACTTCAGTGATACGTCCGGCACCAATAGTGCGGCCACCCTCACGGATCGCGAAGCGTTGTCCTTTCTCCATAGCGATCTGCTTTCCGAGCTCGATGGTGATGGTGAGGTTATCACCAGGCATAACCATCTCAACGCCGTCAGGAAGGTTACAGATGCCAGTCACGTCAGCAGTGCCGAAGAAGAACTGAGGACGATAACCGTTGAAGAATGGAGTGTGACGTCCGCCTTCGTCCTTAGAGAGGACATAGAGCTCAGCCTGTGCCTTGCTGTGGGGAGTAATGGACCCTGGCTTTGCAAGGACTTGTCCACGGCTGATGGCAGACTTTTCAACACCACGAAGGAGCAGACCTACATTGTCGCCAGCTTGACCTTGTGGGAGCAGCTTGCGGAACATCTCAACGCCCGTAACTGTGGTTGTCTGGGTGTCGCGCATGCCAACGATTTCGATCTCTTCGCCTACTTTAATAATACCGCGCTCGATACGACCAGTAGCAACAGTTCCGCGACCGGTGATAGAAAACACGTCTTCAACAGACATGAGGAAAGGCTTGTCAATGTCACGCTCAGGAGCAGCGACGTCTGCGTCAACAGCATCGAGAAGCTCAGAAAGGCTATCTACCCACTTTTGCTCGCCATCGATAGCGCCCTTAGCAGAACCGCGCACAACAGTGATGCCATCGCCGTCAAAGTCATACTTGCTGAGAAGATCACGGATCTCCATCTCAACCAGCTCGAGAAGCTCTTCGTCGTCGACAAGGTCAACCTTGTTCATGAACACAACGATTTGAGGCACACCTACCTGGCGAGCCAAAAGGATGTGCTCACGAGTCTGAGGCATGGGGCCGTCAGATGCAGAAACGACCAAGATCGCGCCATCCATCTGAGCAGCACCTGTGATCATGTTCTTTACGAAGTCTGCGTGTCCTGGGCAGTCAACGTGCGCGTAGTGGCGAGCATCAGTTTCATACTCAACGTGTGCTACAGCGATCGTTACTGTCTTAGTTTCGTCACGAACCGTTCCACCCTTCGCGATGTCCGCGTAAGACTTGAACTCAGCAAGGCCCTTGTCTGATTGCACCTTAAGCAGAGCAGTCGTGGTCGTGGTTTTACCGTGGTCAATGTGACCGATGGTGCCCACGTTTACGTGCGGTTTGGTTCTTTCGAATGTTTCCTTAGCCATGGATTGTTAGAGGTTATATGTATGTAAGAAATTAGGTAATTTATGGAGCCCTCGAGCGGACTTGAACCGCCGACCTCGTCCTTACCAAGGACGCGCTCTGCCGACTGAGCTACAAGGGCGCAAAGAGAGAAGTAAATACAGAAACGTCGGAACGTGAAGATTGCCCCATACCTCGTCAACCCCAAAAGGGGACAAAATAAGACGTGTAGTGACTACCGCTTCAACATGCGAAACAGCCTAAGGAACAACTCTCAAAAACAGCGTTCCATCAACCGGAAACACAAAGCCATCTAATGCAAGCTCAACCAGCGCGTCTAAACGCGAATCAAGATCTAAGTTACCAGTCGAAAATTGCCGGATGGGGGCTCCCAACAAAGCACCAAATTCGATGGCCAGCCGATAGTCCACAGCACGAGCGAGTTCATCGATAGCAGAAACGGCCTGATCGATCGGAATCGTCCCCAAACTGTCGCCTGCGGTATTCACCAAAATCCCGTAGAGCTGCTTCTGAGAGGAATTCTCCAAATTTGCCACAGGTGCTTGAAACCAGAAGCGCTCCACCCTCTCCATTGAAGCAAGCTCAGAATCCAGATCAACAGTTGGGAGTTGGACGGGCATTTGAACTGCCCCGGATTCAATGTCTTGAGCAAAGAATGAAAATCGATCCCCGCCGAGCCCCCCGACGGTGCGTTCGAGTCGGCGGCGCGTGTAATTGTTTTCCGTTGGTAAAAAGAGGTGTGATGTATCCGACATCTCCCAGCCTTCGAGCAATTGATCTTGCTCACTCACAAAAAAGAATGAAAAGGCGTCAATTTGCTGCTGTGCAAGACCACCGGAATGTGAATCCAGGTGCCAGGACCAAAGGACGCCCAACCCGATAGCAAGCCATACTCCCACCAATGAAATGGAGAGCATAATGCCGTGACTACCGTGCCGATCCATATGCCTAAATACCTCCGCCCGCCGACCGAGGCCTACGGGCCAGTATAACTTGCTCAAACCCTGCGGCACGTGCTTGCTCTACAATATTCATTAACGACTCAATCTCAGAGTCACGGTCTAGCTTAAGCAGAAGGCTTGTTCGCCGAGTTCCGCGATCCAAGTCTGTCTCAAAATATTTCTCAAACGCCGCCACCAGGCTACCGGCTTCCACCACTTCGCTCTCAAAGAAAAACTGATCGCCAACGATTGTAAGCACAGCGTCTACGCGGAAATATTCTGCTTCTTCGGTCTCGGAAAGCGCAATAGGCACGCCAGGCATAAACACAAAGTCCTCATGCCAAAGCACGCAGAACAGGACTATTAGCAGAGCGTCAAAAAACGGCAGCCAATCCCAACCATCCTGGCGCTTGGCTCGCAGCGCTGCAGACAACCCCAACAGGCTCAAACCCGTCCTGGGACCGCAGTCTTGACTATTCGGCATTGTCGAAGCTCCTTCCTCTTTTGGCTGCTTCAACTGCGGCTAAGAACTCAGCTGCTCCTGACTCTAAATCGTAAACTAGACGATCTAGTCGCGATTGCAGCAAAAGCATCGCGCTGTAGGCTACTAGTGCGACAATAAACCCGAGAGAGGTGGTCACCATTGCCTGGCCCAACAGCCCAAACAGGAAGTCATTACCAGGAAAGGGACCCGCATTTCGCATCTGCAAAAAGGCTGTGGTCATGGGCAAGAGAGTTCCTAGTAGACCCGTCAACGGCGCAATGCGCGCAATCCAACGCAAGCTCCCTACCCGCTTCTCCAACAAAGGCATCTGTAGCCAGGCCGCCTCTCTCATCCTTTCGACGCACTCGCTGCCTGGGCTCTCAATAGCCAAAAGCCCGGCTCGAATCATGCGCGACAAAGGCGCCTTATTCTCCTCACAGACGGTCAAAGCCTCGAGAATCCGCCCTTTCGAAACAAGGTTCAGAATACCGCTCAAAAATTCTTCTTTGCGGATCGTTGAGCGATGCAAAAACAGAAGGCGCTCCACAAAAACAAAACAGCCGATACATCCCAAAATAAGCAGGAGCCACAAAAAGGGTCCACCGAGCTCCCAAAATATCTCCAAAAACTCCATATACTTCAGCTTATTGCCTTAATCGTTCTAAATTTGCGAGAGCAAGGTCACGCCCCGGCAAACCGAGCGAAATCAATCGCTCTAAAGTCAAAATTGCAGCATCCCGATCTCCTTCTACCTCAGCACTGCGCGACAAGTTCAGCAGAGATCGCGCAGCCCAGTAGGCACCGGTGTCCAACGGTTCGTCCGCCTCAAGAGCTCGGTTAGAACGCTCCACCGACGCAAGCCAACTCAATTGTGCGTCCTCGAATCGACCGAGACGCTCAAACAAAGCCCCGAGTTTATACTGCGCCTCAACTTTTAACGCTCTTGGCACACCGCCAAGATCCAACAAACGGACATAAGCGGCCACCGCGTTTTCGAGCCGCGATGAATCGCTACCAGCGGCTAGCGAATCCGCACGCATCATTTCTGCGAGATATAAATCCGAGCGTCCGGCGAAATCCTCAATCACTTGATCCAGCAAGGCACGCGACTCATCAAAACGTCCCGCTTGCCTGAACAACTCAGACTGTCTCAGACGGGCCTGGTACGCCAAAGGTTTATCACCCTCAGCATCGACATACGCCTCGAGCCGCGAAATCGCTAATGTAATATCTCCGCGACGCTGCGCAAAATTCGCGGCTTCAAACGAAGCCACACGCGCCCATTCCGTCTCCGGGTAGGCTTCGGTCAGCGTGTTCATCGCTCCTTCAGCTTCTATTAGTCTCCCGGCCTCGGCATGAAAACGACCTTCGAGCCAATAACTCTTGGGCGTTGCCTGCGTATCAGGATAGCGCTCCCGTAAATTTTGAAGACGTTCCGAGGGGAACTCGGTCCTATTTTTTTCCCATGCCGCCTCAATCGCGATCAGCAAAATCTCTGCGATCACCTCGGCCTCTGACTTATCTCCTAGACCCGTATCCAGAGCATCTACACGCATAATCGCATCGTCATAGCGATCTAGCTCCAAAAGCAACCTGGCCTCCAACCAGGCATACCGGATCAACAAGCCCCCATCGATCAATTCGCTACTCATCACCCGCCGAATCCGCTCGAGCGCGCGCTCTCTATTTCCATCTCGTCGCAGAGCATAAGCTACATTCCATTCTGCTCGCCAGATTTCACCCATGGCTGCAAAGCCGCCGGGCTCACTATCCAACAAGCTTTCAGCCCGTGAGATATCTCCCAAACGAATCAGACACGTGATTTGTTGGAAACGTGCCGTTACCCGCATCTCCACAGAAGCACCTTCACTATCTGAAATAGCACGGTATTGGCCCTCTGCCAGGGCATAATCGCCGCTTAAAAAATAGGCGTCTGCCAGCAGTCTCTGCCAACTCAGGCGATCATCCCGAGATTCTATTTGGCGCAGCACTTCAGCAAAGCGTGATGCTGCTGAACGATAGTTTTGGCGGCGCCATTCAACATAACCCATAACCTCTTGGGCTCTTACAACTAGAGGCGATCCTGGGAAACGCTCCAAAATCCGCTGAGCTGTTGCAAATCCAGATGCCTCATCCCCTTCTTGGACCTCAATCATCGCTCGAAAAAACAAGACCTCAGCAAGAATGGGGTGCTCCGGCAACTGTTCAGACCAACGCCTTAAACGATCCAGGAGTTCGGGATTTTCTGAAACCAAGAGTCGAGACAAGGCAGCGCGGAGGATTTCAGGACTCTGTCCAAAATCTAGGAGATCCAGAAGCAGAGTCCCCGCATCGCCGCCACTCGTGGTCATCATCAATGCCTCTGTCCACAGGAGACGATCCAACAGCTCACGGCGCTCAGCCACCTGGGGCCGCTGCCTCTGCGACTGTAGAACAATTCGAGCCGCGTCTACTTCACCGCGTTTAAATCGAGCAAGCGCTAGTTGTTCAGCAAATTGCACCTCCAGTGCCTGGCCCCGATAAGCATCTAACTGCAAGGAAAGCTCCCTTACCTCCTCATCATTAAGCCCTTCTCCCAGCAATCGATTCCTCTGCAGCAAGAATTCAACGAATGGAATCTGTTCAGCCAAGGCGACTTCCTGAGCCAAGCGAAACGCATTACTCGATTCGGCAGCCTGCCCCGACTGCTCAGCAAGCATGCCGACGACACACCAATACCAGGCTAACCAGCGTTCTTCCAAACGACTCGAATCGATAGATGCCAAAGACAATCGCGCTCTTTCCCAATCCTCGGCATACCAAGCAATCATAGCCTGAAAAAGACTCACACGCTCTGGAACAAGCCCCAGTGATGTTAATTCCTCAACAACGCTCGCAGTTTCCTCTGACTGTCCTCTCGCCAAATAGAGCTCAGCGAGCCTAGAAATCCAGTAGATCCTATCGTCTGTGCTAAGCTCAGGATCGTCGAGAATCTGTAAGATAATCGCATCAGATTGATTCAAGCCCAATGCGATCGCTTCGTTTGCGAGGACCTGTAGATCTGCTTCCTGCTGAGCTGTGCTCGTCTCGTCCGGCAAAAATGGCACGGGCACTTGACCGAACACGGAGGTGAAGATGCCCACAGTAAGCATCAAAAACACTGTGTAGTGTTTGCAAGGAAAGCGTGTCCGCAAAATCTCCACTCTCTCGAACCAAGCAACTCTGCGCGTCCGGGCAATACCCAAAAAAGAAAGCGACACCCGTAGGGATGACGCTTTCTGAAAAAGTTGTTGGTGACTTTGCTCCAGACGAAGCTATCCTACCACTGACGCTTTTTGTGGCGGTTTTCTTTACTGCGCTTGCGGCGCTTGTGTTTGCTCATCTTGAGACGACGCTTCTTTTTGAGATTGCCCATAAAATATCTAAAAATTGGAAAGGGAGAAAAATTAGGCACTCGCAAAAATTGACAAGCCTTATTTTTGGTTTGCTGAAAAAAAAGGGGTGTGACCAGAAGTGCGTGGAGTCATGGGGCCTCTTTGAGCCATTCTTGACTTTCGATGTAGGTGGTGTGGTCGACTCTGGCTGAGATTAAGGCATCTGCGTTTGCTGTGAGCCAAGCCATGCCCGGGCCTTTAAGACGTTGCTTTATGATTTGCTTGTGTGCACTTTCGACCATCCCCGAGCCTGCAGGCAGGCAGGTTGCTTTCGCGGGCCTTGGGATAGTCAAGTTGCTCTTTTCGATTATTGAACCCGGATTATCCCGGATTATGTATTAGCGGATCATCAAAAGTGTTTTTTCGCGCTCCGAATCGAAGTTCAACTCTACTTCAAAGACTCCGGCGCTTTCAAGATCAGCTGGATGACATATTC
>JABSRG010000065.1 GCA_013215165.1 Opitutales bacterium
TGACTTCCTTGATCGGAAGTCCGCCAGAGCCAACCACTTTTTAATTTTTTAGCGCATCCCTATGGGATGGCTGTGTTTAAATTGTTGTATTTTTTGGCCGAAAATCCCGGCGATGCGTTTACCCGAAACGATCTGCTGGATCGGGTTTTGGGGGAGCAGGCTTACGTCATCGATAGGAATATCGACGTGCACATCCGGTCGATTCGAAAGAAGTTGGAGTGGCCAGAGATTATTTCGACGCTGCGTGGGTATGGCTATCGTCTCGACCTGCCTCCTGATGCTGTAATCTAGTGGCCTAGCAATCTTGATCTGTGTGCTGTGAGTTTTTTTTGGAAACTCTTTCTCTGCTATGCTACGGGTATCTTGGTTATCGTGACGACCGTCAGCGTAGCTGCGATTTGGAATCTTAAAACGGAGGCGGAGGCCCAGATTCGGGAGGAGCCTGAGACGATGCTGCAATTTATTGGAGCGCTGATATCGGCAAATCCTGAGATGCTCTCCGATCTGCAGTTGGCTGAGCACCTGGACCAGATTACGGAGGAGAGTGGGTTTGAACTTTTGATCATTCGCACTGATGGCAGTGTCTTTGTGGATACGAGTGAAGCCTTTGTCGAAAGGGAGGACGAGTTTCTGGAGATACCCGGGCTACGCCAAGAGTTTAAACAAATTGATGGAGAAAGTCTGGCGACCGATCATGTCCGCAGTCAGGAGATGTTTTATTTCACAGCACCGGTTCTTTCGGGCGAGCATACCATGGCTTACATCCGAATAGGCTACCGCGCTGCCGAGTTGGACCGGCAAGTCTCTAATATTTTGCTAAGAGTCTCGCTTGCGGGAGCGGGTGGGGCACTGGTGTGCCTCGTTTTTGGGTGGATGATCACGAAACGTCTTACGCGTCCCTTGGCGCTGATTGACGACGGGTGTCAGCGGATTTTGCGGGGTGATCTAGACTATAAAGTGCAGCTGCGTGATTCAGATGAGATGGGGCGTGTGGCGACTACGATCAACAGCATGACTCAGGAACTTGGTGACCGCGTGCGACTCTCGACCTTGCAACGCAATCGCATGGAATTGATCCTTCAATCCCTTCAAGATGCGGTGTTAATGGTGGATCGCGCCGGGATGATCATCTTTTTCAATACTGCTGCCGGTGAATTTCTTCAGGTCTACGATCAAGAATGGCCTTTCACCCTCGGTAAGCACGCTAAGTTAGAAGGGCTGCGGAGTGAAATCCTGAAGCGTATGGACGACCTGCAGTCCTCGACGGTTGAACTCAGTTGGACCGACGAATCTGCAGACAGGCGTTATGCCGAACTCTTTATCGAACCTCTGGATGCGGCACGTCACGATACCGATGGCTTACTGTGCGTTATTCGCGATCATACCGAATCGCGGCGTTTTGAAGAGCTCCGCCGTGCCTTCGCTTCCAATGTGTCGCATGAGCTGAAAACGCCGATCTGTGCTATTGGCGCTCTGCTTGAGACAATTGAGGCTTATGAGCAAATGCCCGTCGTCCAGCGCTCTCATTTTCTGCACCGAATTCGGCACCAAAATGACCGCATGTTGCGCCTGGTGAATGAATTGTTGGCGCTTTCGAAACTGGAGAGTGGGAGCCAGATACTCGATCTCGCGCTATGTGACCTGCGCCAGGTCTGCGAGGCAGTTGAAAACACCTTCATACTCCTGGCGGAAAAGCGAAATATTAGCCTTATATTTGATTATAAGTCGAACGAGGAACTCACTGCCGTGGTGGATGCCACGGCTCTTGAGATTATCCTCAATTCGCTACTGGACAATGCGCTTCGACATGGTCCGCGCGCAGGTTGGGTTCGTCTGGAAGTCGAGCGGTTGGGCGATGCTGTGGAATTCAGGATCTCAGATAATGGGCCAGGTATCCCACCCGACGCACAACCCCGTATTTTTGAGCGTTTCTTCCGAGTGGAAGCTTCACGCTCCCGAGATCGTGGTGGAAGCGGAATGGGCTTGGCTATCGTGAAGCACCTAGTTCAGGCACATGGTGGGAGCATAGATCTCGTAAGTAGTAATCGTGCGGGCACGAGCTTCAGAATAAGCCTGCCCTGTAACCTGAAAGCGGAAGCTGCGGTCTAGAGCATGCTGCACGAATTCAGCCTTTCGCATAATCTGAGTTAAAATGCATTCCAGTCTGTCGCCAGAATACGCTCGCTGAGCTCCGGTCCGGCGGTGAAGCAAAAGAAAAGCTGTGCTTTGTGTTGAAACCGAACTTCCATCCATCTTGAGGCGTTGGTCCCGACCAGTTGTAAGCAAGTTTCCGGATCGATGGTGTATTCTTTTATCACGGGTCCGGGGCGGGGCAGATCTCCGGCTGGAATGAGGGGCTGGATCGGGAAGCGTTCAAGGGTCTCTGAGAATGTGTATAGGACGCGCACGATGACGTCTGCACGTGTGCGTTGTTGAATTACAAATTCCATATGAGCCGCCATGACCGATGTGCAGAAGTTGCCAAACACGTTAGCAAAGTTGACCCGTCCATAGCGTTCGAACAATCCGCGATAGCCACGCCGCAACACGCGGCCCAAGGCACGCATTTCGACGTAGATCACGAAGTCACAATATTTGGCGATTTTGTGATGGGCTGCATATAGACCTTCGAAAAGAACTATGGGCTTGGGCTGCACGATGCGGACGCCCTGATGGGAGCGGGTGCGGAAAATGTAGTTGGGGATATCGACAGGCTGGTTTGCCTTGAGCGTTTTGAGTAGATTGGGGATTTTGCTCAAACCGTAGTTTTCTGGATCGTCCCCACGGTAGCGTGGCCTGAGGTGACGGATCCGGTCTGGTAAATTTTGAAAATTATCTTGGTGAAGTAAGCTAGCCCGTTCTCCGATAGCATCCCTGAGGTTTTGGGCAACTTGTGTGGATTTGCCGCTTGCGGTGCCGCCGCATACCGCGATCACGACGGGCCGCCCGCATTTTTTATGTATCTCCTCAATCTGTTCAGTGAGGAGTTGTAACGCGTGAGGTGTCCACTCCAGGGCTCGATCGTTCTGGAGTATGTTCGGTGTCATAATATTAGTCTTCGCCTCTAGTGGGTTGTATCTGGCATGAGGCCAAACTCAAGGGCGCCTCGGCGATCTGCGCCGTGGCAGTCACTCGCGCGATCACCCTACGCAGCTTATATTTACTGGGATCAAAAAGATGGGGAATCGTTTTGTCGGTTTATAAGCTGTTTGGTTTGAGATCCCTAGAGCACTTTCAATGAAAGCGCTTTTGCAATGCTGAAGCGAGTATATTGCAGAAACGTCACCGAGCCTTAACACAGTTAACCACTTGCCTGCGTGATACCTCGGTCACCAAGCGTCTTCAGTTTCGACTCCTGTAACCGCTGCCGCTCGACCTCAGCGAGTCTATCCGTTTATTTGGCTTGCCGAACCAATGTGACTTTCACCGCGGGCTTTCGAGAGCTCGACCTGCTTTTGTCGCATGGTGGCTGCGGCGCGTTGCTCGGGGGTGAGTTTGTCGTGGCAGTGAGGACAGGATATGCCAGGTATGTAGCGATCGGAGCGCATGTCCTCTTCAGATAGGGGCATGCGGCAGGCGTGGCACATGTCATAAGAGCCTGGTTCGAGCTGATGGTTGACCGTCACACGGTTATCAAACACGAAGCACTCGCCCTCCCAAAGACTCTTCTCTTCGGGGGTGTCCTCCAAATATTTCAGGATGCCGCCTTCGAGGTGGTAGACCTCGTCGAAGCCCTGTTCTTTTACAAAAGCGGTCGCTTTTTCGCAGCGGATACCGCCTGTGCAAAACATGGCGACTTTTTTTCCCTTCATCAGATCCCTGTTGTCTTCAACCCATTGAGGGAACTCGCGGAAGGACTCGGTGTGCGGGTTTATCGCGTTTTTGAAGGTGCCGATGGAAACCTCATATTCGTTGCGCGTATCGACGACAATGGTGTCTTCAGAAGAGATCAGTTCGTTCCACTCCTGTGGTTGCACATAGGTGCCCACGATTTTGTTAGGATCGATCCCGTCGATGCCCATAGTGACAATCTCTCTCTTGAGCCGTACCTTCATGCGATAGAAGGGCTGCTCCTCTGCGATGGACTCCTTGTAAGTCACAGTCTCTAAACGCCCGTCTTGGCGCAGGTAAGCAATAAAGGCATCCATGGCCGGGCGTTCTCCGGCTATCGTACCGTTAATGCCCTCGCGAGCGAGCAGGAGAGTGCCTTTGATTCCGAGAGATTTTGCCCGTTCCAACATCGATGGCTGGATCGCCTCGAAGTCTTCAAGGACGACAAATCTATAGAGGGCGCGGATGACGATTTCGGGCATGGCTATCGAATGGACTCAGAAGATTTAAACTGTGAACGAACGCATTGCCGATTCTTTTTTGACGGTGGCGATTCGGTGGTTTCAGGTGAGTGGACAGGCACGCCTCGACAGGATTCATTGGCCGAACAAAGTATGACATTGTCCGTGACTAAATTCGCACGGATTGTTCTAAAACACATAACCGGTCATGCCAGACTCTACTTATTCACCAGACAGTAATCCTTTACCCTCGCGCGGCACCGTCTTCTTGCGTGGTTTGATGTGTTGCTGTCCGCGTTGTGGGGAGCGCGGGTTATTACGCAGTTGGTTCAGGCTCAATATGGCTTGCCCTCATTGTGGTCTCAGCTTCGACAAGGAGGAGGGGTTTACCCTGGGGACCACATCAATCGGCTATGTGCTTTCAATTTTCCTGATTCTTGCGCCGATGATCGCCCTAGCAGTGATGGGGGTGGTGTCAACTTGGGTAGCTGTCGCTGTCGGAGGTGCCCTGTCCTTGGCATTGCCGATTATCGCGTATCCCTGGCTGCTGGGTATGGTCGTTGGCAGCTACTACGCAGTGTTTGGTTATGAGGAGCTTGCGCTCGATCAGGATCACCAGGCTTCTCGATAAATTTCAACGATTGCTGATGCTGTAGTCGTGATAACGCCTTGCTGAGATTGATTGTTGATTGGGCTGACAGGTGTCTCGCATGTTCTAGGTTAAATCGCATGCGTGACAAATGCCTGATGCAGGCGAAATTGCGCCTCTTAGAGCTTAGAATGAGTCAATTCAGCTACCTCAGGCAGCCTATGCACGAGAATCCCAAGGTCCAGAAATAGCGAGAGTAAGCCCTGTGAGCTGTATGTTGACAAACATGATCTGTTCATCAGGCGAAAAGCAGACGCCTGCGAGTTCGGACTTATTGTAATTGTTTGCTGCGAAATCAAAGCACTCACCTTCTGGAGTTACCCCCACGAGCTTGCAGGGTGCTTCAGAGTCTTCTGCGATATAAAGGTCGCCCCAGCTGGTCACCGTGAGGTTGTCTGCATTTTTCAAGATCTCTTTGTCTTCAGATTCGAGAAAAAGCTCCAAGCGAGCCGGCTGCTCTTCTTCGCGTGCAGTACCTTCGAAAGGAGACGGGATGTAGCGGAAGATTTGGCCCATCTTGATTTTTCCTCCATTCGTGCAAGCCCAATACACCTCGCCGTTGCCATACCAGATACCCTCACCGCGCGCAAAAACGGCTGCGCCCATTTTATTGCCCCGGTAACGTAGGTCATTTTTGGGCGACGTCACGTCGTCCATGTCGACCCACTCGACATTGAAGAATTTATTGTGTGGGAATGCCTGGGCGCCGGTTTCTGCCCAATTTCGAGTGTCCCAGCCTTCATGGCCGGTGATCACTAGGGCTTGAAGCCGGCCCCCTGCAGCTGGCTTGCCTGGAATATTGCAAATGAAACGATAAATGAGTCCGTCCCAGGTGTCTTCAGTTTGATAGATCACACCTGATTTGGGTTCTACCGCGATAGCTTCGTGCCTGAAGCGCCCCATGTCTTTCAGTGGGATTGGGTCTGCCAACTTGATGTCTGTTGTTGCGGGGACCTCAAAATTATAGCCATGGTCAAATTTGAAGTGCGTGTCCGCCCGCGTGGTCGCCTCTTCGCAGGTGATCCAAGACCCCCAGGGTGTCGGCCCGCCCGCACAATTATTTTCCGTGCCTGTTAGGCTGAGGAATTCGCGCTCCACCTTACCTGTCATGGGATTATACACAATGGTTGTCGTCCCTCCGATCTGGGGCTGTTTGCCATCGGCGATATCGTAAAACGCAGACGGATCAATTTGATCTAATAACTCGTTTTCTTTCCCGAAGGGACTGACGTCGAGCTGGTTTGCTTTCAGCTCGTGGTTTCGCACTAAAATGACGCGCCCGTCTCTGGCACTGAATGCGGCCATGCCGTCGGGGTCACCAGGTACCAGGAGGCCGTCGCTCATCTCATTTCCAACCCGGGAAATGACTTTGTAAGAGAAACCTTTTGGAAGGTCAAAAATACCATTGGGATCCTTCACCAAGGGCCCGTAGCCGCCGGATGTTGATCGAAGATTACCGTGAACTAGCCGATTTAGGCCGAGAAAGCCTAGAGAGAGATATCCTGATTGTTTTAGAAAAGAGCGTCGGGAAGACATATTGTAGAACGTGCGTGATCCCAGAAGGGTTTCAAGCCGGCCTACCCAGTGTTTAAAAAAATAACCCAATCACCATATTTGGTAAATTTTGAGTTTATTGTAGGAACTTATAATTAAAGAAGTGACGGATGCATAATCTGTGCTGCGTTAAGGTCGATGCCGCGAAGCTTTCTTATTGTGATCGACAGTTTTGGCTGTGGGGCTCTGCCGGATGCCGCCGATTATGGTGATGTCGGCTCAAACACGGGTTTGCATATTTGTGAGGCAGTAGGCGGCGCCCATTGGCCTAATCTAACCCGTTGGGGTTTGGGCAATGCTGTAAGTCTGTTGGAACAGACCTGGCCCGGGGTGTCGGCAACAGAGACACCTCGAGCTGCTTTTGGAGTGATGGCAGAGGCGTCGCCAGGCAAAGATACGACCACAGGTCATTGGGAGATTGCGGGTGTGGTGCTCGATAAGCCCTTGCATGTGTTTCCCCAGTCGGGTCGCGCATTTCCAGAATTCTTACTGGAAGCAGTTCGAACTGAATACGCCTGCGGGATTTTGGGGGATGTCGCTGCCTCCGGGACAGAGATTATCGCGCGGTTGGGCGATGAACATCGAGCGAGTGGAGATCCCATTTTTTATACTTCAGCTGACCCTTTGGTTCAAATCGCGGCGTACGAAGATATTTGGCCGGTAGATCGCCTGTATGAGCTCTGTCGATTTGTGCGGAGATTGGTGGATCCACTGCGCGTGGGTCGTGTGATTGCTCGGCCGTTCGCTGGAGATTCAGGGGCGTATCAGCGGACGCCTCGGCGCAAGGATTTTTCTATTGAAGTGCCGGGTGTAACACTGATGGATAAACTGCGCAGTGAGGGCGTTACTACGATTTCTGTGGGGAAAGTGGGTAATGTCTTCAACGATTCAGGCTTTGATCAGATGTATCCTGATAAAGGGAATCCAGCGTGCCTGGAACGTGTGGAAGCGCTCATCAATGACCCAGATCTCAGCGACGCGTTCATTTTCGTGAACCTCGTCGATACGGATGAGAAGTTCGGCCACCGCCGAGATCCTGAGGGATATCACGATGCGGTCGCTCGAATCGATGATGCCCTGGGGAAGTTTGAAGCCCTATGCCGCCCAGACGATTCTATCATTATAACAGCAGATCATGGTTGTGATCCGACTTTTAAAGGCACGGATCATACAAGAGAATACGTTCCACTACTTGCATTCGGCGGGAGTTTTGACGGTTCCTTGGGCATACAGACGAGCCTGGCTTATGCGGGAAATCTCGCCGCACGGTGCCATAGAGTTCAGTCTGCCGTTTCACTTGACGACTTATGAGGAACAGGTCAGTTGAAATCTCAGCAAGAATAGGTAAAATTTTGTAAATGCTCGGGAAATTCAGAGCCCTTTTGGGCGGCAGCCGGATTGGAAAAGACGGTTACACCGACACGGAGCGTGAGGCGACTGTCAGTCTCTTGGTGCTGATCGCATTCTCGGATCAAACACTTCGCATCAGCGAAAAGGAGCAAATAATGTCTGTCATGGAGAGCTTTGATTGGTCCTCGGAAATTGACCACGAGCAGATCTATTTCGCTGCGGTGACTCGCGTGCGTCAGGCTCTGGTATCGGATCGGTCGATGGATGTCTTTATGGAGGATATGCGGCGTTCTTTTTCTGGCGAACAGAGCCTGAAGCGAGCCATCAAACTCACCCTGAATATTGCGAATTCAGATGGTCAGTTTTCTATTGAGGAGGCCTCCTTTATCGACCACATACGGCGCCTCAATCCTACGCTGTCAGAGGAGATAGAGGAGAAGAAGGGCGCTTGATCTATTATAACTGATTCTCCGACCTCCACCTTTAGGAGGTAACACTCCTTTATGCCCTCAAAAAGTTGCACCATCAGCCAGTATGGCTCATCTGCTGTAAGGTGCTAAATTCTAGGGCGTTCATGCGTGGGGCTAACAGGGGGATTCTTACCGGAACAGCTCACTATGGCTGCCGACGCGGGCGAGCTTTAATTCGTTGCCGTCGACTTTATAAATCAGGAGCCAGTCCGAGTTCACATGGCATTCACGGTAACCGCGCCACGTGCCGGTGAGTTCGTGATCGCGGTCGCGATCTTCCAGCGGCTTTTCTTCAGTCAAAGTTTGGATAATGGCTTTGAGCAGTTCGAGATCTTTGCCTTGGCGCTGTGCCTTGCATAGGTCTCTCTTAAACTGCGAGGCGCGGATCGGTTCGAGCATTTCTGAAGTCGGTTCTAATCGTCGAGATCGACAAACAGTGCGTCCACGCTTTTAAAACGCTGTCCTTTCCCAGCCTCGAGTTCATCGATAGCAGTTTGCGTTTCAGCACCGGGGATGCGCACTTCAAAAGGAAGGCCTTTGCGCAAGCGCACTTGGTTAAAAAACATGCGGATGGCTTCAGTGGTGCTGATGCCCAGATCTTGCAGGATCGCTTCGGTTTGGTTCTTCAAACTCGGCTCAATCCGCGCTTTTACTACGGCGTCTTTGATTTCCATAAAACGAAACGTGTCACTATGGGTCCACATTATCAATTCTGTTTCCTTGGTTTCTTCCGCGGCTTTTCCTGCCGCCATGCTGCTGTTTGGCGGTTAAAAGGAATGAAGCTCTGAGCGGTCCTCTGCTCGTTGGGGCCTGTTTTCTTGTGGGCCTTGTGCAGATCATCGATGACGATGTGGGTGCAAATTTGGGTCGTGGTGATACAGCCATGCCCGAGGAGCTCCTGGACATGCCGGATAGAGGCTTCCCCCCTCAGCAGCTCGGTCGCACAGGCATGATGCAGACAGTGCGTGCTGAGCGTGTCAGGTAAGCCTGCCGCTAGACAGAGATTTTTGAAGCGCTCGCGCAGGCTTGCTGGATGGATCAAAAAGAGAGTCATCCTGGATGCCTTCTCTTTCTTCTGTAGTTTGGGATAAACATCTGTGAGATAGGCTTCGAGGTATCGCCCAGCCACGTTGCCCAAAGGCACTAAGCGATCTTTACGGCCTTTGCCTTGGACGAGACGGATGGTCCGTTCTTTCATGTCCAGATCGTAGACAGTGAGTTTGCACAGCTCCTCGCCAAGTAAGCCAGAGCTGTAGAGGATTTCTAAGGCGGTGCGATCGCGGAAGCCTTCGAGCGTTGAGAGGTCGGCTTGCTGTAGCAGGCGTGTGACCTCGTCTTTATTCAAAATATCTCGAGGTAATGGGCACGGTGTAGGCAGCACGGGCATGTGCCTGGTGATTTCGACCAGGATGCGTTCTTGCTCGGAATGATAAAGCTGCGTCGTCAACATTGTGATAATTAACCACATTTTCTGAAACAGACTGAATAATCATGTCGTAGTAAAAATGTATCGTGCCGTCGCTTTCTTCGTAACGCTCATAGATATTGGGCGTTTTTACCGCACCTAAGAGAAACCCGACGAATTAGGCCGTCGATGCATCCAGCCCAGACGCATACATGTCGGCGATGGTCGCAGCTTGAGAAGCTACATAGTAATCAGCTATGAATCCACTTCCATCTACTGCACTGCGCCTGAGAGCTTCACTCACAACCACATTGCCCAAAACACCAATTGTTCCGGTAAATCGATCGCGTAGACTGTGCAGCAAGCTCTTTAGACCTGGAGCAGACAGATAAGCCTTATTTTCACTATGATTATAATCAGCAAGTTCCCAAAGGTCGTCTAATTCTTCCCAACTACCAACTTCCACGGGTATATTTAATGTCTCAGGACCACGGTTTACCAATTCAGTTGGCCAACTGAACATTCCAAATTTACCTATGTATTGCTGCTAATAAAGGCGTTTGAATCAACAGCCAAGTCCACACTTAGGAGGTGAAAGATTATGGGTCTAGATACACAGAGTGATAGCTGCGCCAATCGAGAAGTTTCGGAGGGAAATTTTTTAGTTTGGTTGCAATCCGGTGCGGTTGACTCACCCAGTAGACTGGAGCGATGGGCAGGGCTTCCATGAGCAGAGTCTCAGCAGCTTGTAGGTTGTATTTGCGTTCATCGCCGGTCGTTTGCAATGATTTGTCGAGTGCTGCATCATACATTTCTGAAGTCCAGCGCGCTCGGTTTGTTGGGGACGTCGATCGGAATACATTAAGGAATGTGTAAGGGTCGACGTAGTCACCATACCAGGCGAGAAAGCCAATGTCGTAATCGGCACTGTTTAATTTGTTTAGAAATACGCGCCATTCAGTTTGTTCAATGGTAACTTCAAGACCAAGGTGTTCTCGCCACATGCCTTGTATGGCTTCAGCGACCTTGTTGGCATTTTCGTTCATGGAAACACTATAGGTGAGGGAGGGCTTGGCGTTCCTTTGTAGCCAAATGTCTAAAGCTGCCTTGGCTGTTTCAGGATCAAAGCGTAGTTTTGCCGATTCGTCCGGTGAGTGGTTTGCAATAGCCGATGGGGTGAAATGGGTCGCTGGCTGACCGAGCCCAACGACGGCATTCACAATGAGTTCCCGGTCGATTGCGAGGCTGAGTATACGCCTCAATTCCGGGTCCGCAGTCGGACCTTCAGTCGTGTTAAATAGCATGTAGGCCGTAGCCAAATGTGGGGACTCGATGTAACTCGGCTCTCCCGTTCCGCGGAGCCGTTGGATCGAAGCCGGTGGAACGGCTGCTGTGTAGTCAATTTGTCCACTGCGAAAGGCGCGCTCCTCGGTTCCTGAGTCTGAAATGGGAAAAAAGGTGATCTTATCGAGTTGAGGTGCGTTGGGGCCGACATAGTTTTTGTTCCGAGCAACGATTAGACGTTCGTTAGGCGTCCATTCTTGGAGAATGAATGGTCCGGTGAATAGCGTAGGCATGCCTTCAGCATTTAGCATTTCATCGCGGTAAGGATAGAATACGGGCTGCTTGAGTAGTTGCAGGAAAAACGGGGTCGGGCTTGCGAGTTGCATGGTTAGGGTATGCTTGTCCAGCGCTTGAATCCCCACTTGATCAAAGTCTGTGATCGTCCGCGCGCGATAGTCTGCTGCTCCAGAGACAAAATCATAATGCGTGGCAAGCGTAGCTCCCAGGTCTGGGTCGAGCACGCGGCGGGCACTGTCCACAAATTGCTGCGCTAAAATAGGCTGCCCATCGGACCACTGGGCATCGGGCCGCAAGAAAAAGGTGTATGTGAGTAGGTCGTCAGATAAATCCCAACTCTTGGCGATGCCGGGTGCAATGCCACCGTCTTCACTGGGATGTTCGACGACAAGGCCCTCGAAAAGCGCCATCAGGATGCGCAACTCAGTCAATCCAGAAGCGCGGTGAAAATCGAGCGTGGCTGGCTCGGCTCCGTTGCCCAATCTGAGGTGCTGGTTAGAGTCAGTGTATTCGTCGCTTCCGCCACAGCCCATCAGCCCTAGCGCTAAAAAAGAAAGCAAAATCCATCGCATAGGGCAATGAATGGGGAGGGCATCCATCTATTCAATCCGGATTATGCGATAGAAGCTTGCCAGCCTGTGTGAGGTGTCGGTGCGAACGGGAAATTGAGGTAAGGAACTTTGCTGCGGAAGGCTCAGGCTCTTCGATCAGAAGCGTAATCGGGCTACCGACATCTTTCTTGGGAGGTGTGCTCACGGTGGGTGTGACCAGAAGTGCGGGGCATATTGGTGTTTAGTCGGGTGATCGCGAGAGCGATTGCCACAGGCCTCTCTAATGATTCCCGGCGTTCTTATTAGAGGTCGAGGTTGTGTATCTTTAACAGGCGTTGCACGCGTTCCTGGTGCTCCTCTGGGAGCCTCTCAAAAGTTTTAAGGGTGAGGGGACCGTCGAAGACTGTATTCCCATCACGTGATTTAACCCGAAGATCTAAATTTTCACCCGAGATTGTGATCTCTAGTTGACCATCGCGGTCGTTATAGCGGATCTCCCGTTGATCACTATCGACGCGTGACCGGCGGATAACCTCGACTGAGTCTCTTGCCTCTTCTTCCTCGGTTCGCGCATTACGCAGGATGCGCTGGTAGCGTTCAGCCCATACGCCGCTGTTTTCTTGGATGGACTCTTGGATAGAGTTTACAATCTCCCGCATCTCATTTTCGGAGGGCATTTCTCTACGTAATTCCTCAATCAATCTTTGGGTTTCCTCACCGGCACTTTGGACTAGCTGCTGTAACTCTTTATTATTCTCCAATTCTTCACGCAGGCTTTCGAAATCAATGTCGAAATCCACATTGAACCATTCGCGACGGGGTTGATTCGCTGGACGTTCGGAAAGGGTCACGGTAACCTCTAAAGGTTGACCACGCCTTAAGACTTTTAGAGTGGGCCGCTCGCCAATCGATGAATTGGCGAGCAGGGCGTAGAGTTGATCGTCGTTGAAGAGGATCTGCTCATTGAAGCCGTAGATAATATCATAGACCGTGATCTTGGCTATATCAGCGGGGCTGCCGGGCGACACACGTTCTACAATCAATCCCGCATTTCCAGGAAGACTTACTTGAGCTCTAACGGATTCTGGTACGGACTTCACATAAACGCCAATCCATGGAACCGAGGCCGTGGGTCCCTCTTGAGCAAAGCTAAAATATGGAATACTCGCTGTGCATAACAAAACTGTGAGGCGAAAAAAAGACATGGCGGGGAGGGTCTAAAGTGCTGAAATAGGAATGAGTATCGTCTCCTCACGCGGAAACGTAACTTCCGTTGTTGATTGGGTTTCCGGATTACTCCAAACCACCGTATCTAAGTGAACGGTCCTCAATTGACGCATGCTGCGATTGTCAGCAAGAGTCACGATGCCGTCATCGACGATGTCGATAAATTCACTCCTACTATCAAGACTTGTTGAAAGGCCATCTGGCTTACTTTTTGGGATTTTCTCGGGTTCTGAACGAAGAGCAGAATTCGATGAGAGCGCATTCATCGCCAACTGAGTAGTAGTTTCGTGAATGGGCTGATTTATCTGTTCGACTATTTGGAGAGGACTCCAGGATATGAAGAACATACCGAAGACAACTGCGGCCGCGATACTGCCTAAGCCAATAAGGCGCATCCACAATGGGCTAAGAAATTCCTTCGAGGTGCGCGCCGGAGCGTCGTTGATCGCATGGCTCAGGGTTTCTAGTTGATGATCAGCCAGGGAACGCGGTCTAAACTCCTTGAGCTCAGACTCAAAATCGCCGAGGTCTTGTTCCAAAGCAGCAATCTGTTTTTCAAGCAGCCGCTTTTCTCTATTTAGTTCGTCAGATGATTTGGGTGGCTTCATGACGTAGAATCAGATTTAAGAAGGCGTCTCAACCGTTCGAGACCATAGCGGTAGCGCGATGCCGCTGTGTTGGGAGAAATATTTAAAACACCAGCTATGGAATCGAAAGTCTGCTCGCCCCAGATCTTCAACATAACAACTTCTTGTTGTTTGGAGGGCAAGGCGCGTACGGCTTCTTCGACTGTTTTGGTTTGTTCGTCCTGCTCCAGCGTTCGCTCAAACCAAGCCGATGGCTCGAAGCCTGGAAAGTCAGGGCTATCTAGGATGTTCAGCTCGCGCTTGCCACGTCGACTATGCTTCCTGCCGTAGTCCACTGCTAGGCGACGAATGTAGGTGAAAACCAGGCCAATTTCGAGAGCATCGCTAGAGCCACTAGCTCTCCATGCTTTGACCAGCGCTTCCTGGAGAACATCCTGAGCATCGCTTTCATTTCGAGTCTGCTGACGGGAAAATATTTGAAACCGGCCCCCGTGTTCTTCGAGGACTTGCTTCCACTGGGGTGGGGCAGGAAGGGGAGCCATAGCGGTCGATTTCACGGGTGCGATCATGTCTTTACAGCTGAAGAGCGATGGAGACGGCACTTTTGTTTAAAAAATGCTCTAGAGCGACACTAACTAAAATATTTTCTAGACACGCAGACATGGATTACACCTTCGCCTCAGACAATGTAATGGGTGTTCACCCTGAGTCGATGACGCATATCATCGCCGCAAACACCGGTGCCGTTGCTTCTTATGGAGAGGACGCATACACCGAAGAAGCGGTTGCTGCGGTCAAAGCACTTTTTGGGAAACGCGCGCATCCATTTTTCGTGTTTAATGGAGGTGCGGCAAATAGCCTGGCTTTGGCTAGCCTGACGCGTCCCTTCGAAGCAATCGCTTGTCACGGCTTTGCTCACGTGTCGCTCGATGAGTGTAATGCTCCGGAGTTTTTCACAAGTGGCTCCAAACTGATCCCAGTTGATGGAGCGGATGGCAAAATAGATCTTGAGAAACTAAGAGCAGCTACTGAGGCACGCGACGACGTGCATTTTCCTCGCGTGCGCACATTGTCCATAACGCAGTCAACAGAGGTGGGCACAGTCTATGCGCTCGACGAATTGGGCCAGCTACGCCAGGTAAAAGAGGACCTTGGTTTACGCCTGCATATGGATGGCGCACGGTTCGCACATGCAGTGGCTCATTTGAATTGTGCTCCTTCAGAGATTGTCGAAGCCGGTGGCGTCGACGCTTTGAGTCTCGGGTTGGTCAAGATTGGCGTGGGGCTCGTGGAATGCTTGATCCTCTTTGATGCAGACGTGGCAGATGGCTTCGCTTACCGCCAAAAGCAGGCCTGCCAATTGGGGTCAAAAATGAGAATGGGAACGGCACCCATAGCTCCAGCCCTAAAGACTGGGTGCTGGATCGACTGGGCGAAACATGCAAACGACCGAGCGAAACAACTTGCAGAAGGCCTCCAAGCTCTCGGTATCCCACCGGTCTTTCCTGTTCAGGCTAACGGCGTATTCGTCCGCTTTCCCGAAGACTCAGCGAAAGCCCTGCGCGAGCAGGGATGGCAGTTTTACGACTTCGTCGCCGATACCCAGCGACTCATGTGTCATTGGGCCACCGAAGCCGCAATAATCGATCGGTTTCTCGATGATGTGGATCGCGTGATGGGATAGGCCATAGCCAGCAATCTGCTAAAGTCAGACCAGTCAATCCTAACCCGGCTATCGATGTCGTCGTATCCACGCCAATTGTGACTATGAGCGCGCGGCTCATGACCTCGACACAATCGAAGCAAATATGCGCGCCTCATGCGTTGAGGCCTTTGCGATCAATATCACGCTGGACCGGCTCGAAGAAAATTTCCCTTCACACTGCCGCGATCGTAATATCCAGTTCGCTCCAGTGGCTTTGCGCATGGAGTTGTTGGGCCATCTGCTCGGCATGCCCAGCTTCCGCGAGTTCTCTGCAAAGCTCGCCAGCAAACACCCAGACTTACTGGAAACATCTTGGAATAACTACAGAGCTGAGCCAGCGCTAGACAGAGCGTATCCTCTCGCATTGACAGCCAGCTGGAGCTCCTGCCCCAACTCATGAAACAGGCACTGGACGTTAAAACTCCCATAGACTGCGTAGTCGCAGACCGCGGCTTTGACTCTCGCAAACCGCTTGACGAACTTTGCGACGACGGGATAGCCAGCCACATCTGTCCGCGCAATGCAGCATAATCCAAAGAGCGCATGAGCGATAAAAGCTTCAGCAGCTTACAAAAGCGCCGAGGCGGGACCGAAGCACAAATAGTGTTACTCGAAAACAAAAGCAGCGGGCGTGTCTGCCGCGCCAAAGGCTTTGAGAACCGCGCTCGGAAATCCCCTTCGAGTATGCCTCGGCTTGTACTACATCGAGAGGAAAGCGACCTCAAAGCCTCCAATTTTGATCAGAGTGGCGGATGCGCCTATAAAACAGCCTGAAATCTCATGAATGAAAACATCGGAGAGGTCCAACTCTAGAACAACGACCCGCTAAACACCCAACCTGGGACAGGTTCTAGCTGAATATATTTATCGGTGCGGACTTTTGCCTGAAGGTCAGCTTTAAAATCCGGGTTAGGCATGATCTTTTAAATGAGTGGGTATTGTCGTCGCATGGACTTACATCACGACCTCTACTTGGTGTCTTCCCGATGTGAGAAGCGGGAGTGATGTGCCCTCAATTTGGTCACCGTTGAGGGTAATCGCTTTCGGGCTTTTTCCCCCCTCTGGACGATTATGTAGCGTTATATCATAATGTGCTCCTCGAAAGCTCCTACTGACTTTTGCCTCCGGTAGGCAGGCAGGTAAGCACGGATCGATTACCAATCCGTCATATCCGCGTTTGGCACCTAAAATATGTTCTACCATCAACTGGGCCATCCAGCCACTCGTTCCAGTACGCCACGGGTTGCCTTTTTGTCCGTAAATTTGGGATACACTGCTGAAACTATTAACATAGCAGAAAGGCTCTGCTCCGGAAGACGAAATTGGATTTTCCGGATTGTCAGGAGTCACCTTAACAAATGTGCGCCAGGCTTGTTCAGAGCGCCCCAACAGACAGTCGGCCAATCCTTTGAACCCAGCAGCATGATTGTAACAGCCGCCGTTTTCGTTCTCGCCGGGCTTCGTTTGACTCATGCGACCTACGCGCGGGTCAAATTGAGCGTAGGGCGGGAAACAAATTCGATATCCTATATCGCTTTCCAAGTGTTGATCTACACGTTCCATAATAGAACGCGCGCGCTGTGGTTCGGCAACCCCTGACAGGACTGCCCAGCTTTGCGGGTTTAAATAGAACTGTCCATATTCAGACTCCTTGGATCCGATACGGTAGCCATCTTCGCATAAAGTTCGGATATACCATTCGCCATCCCATGCGATAGCGTTGATTCGACGCTTAAACTCAGCAAAAACTTGATTGCATTCAGTGGCTAGTTCTGACTCGCCGACACGGGCACAGAGTTCACTGAGTTCCCTAGCTCCTAGGCAAAGCTGCATGGATACGAATACACTTTCTCGTTCTCCAGCCTCCTCGGTCGCCTCCAATCCGTCGTTCCAATCCGCGTGATGCTGTTTGCATAATCCGTGTTTCCCGACGTCGGTGGACAGAAAGCGCAATGCACGCATCGCATGGTCTAATATACTGCCTTGAGTGTTCTGAGACTCGAAATAGGGAACGTTGACTTCTAATAGTCCAAAATTCCCAGTTTCCTTTACGAGTGCTGGTAGCACTTGTAAAATCCATGCAGGTTTATCTGAATATTTGAGGCGGTTCAGCGGGCGAAATCCATGAGGCACTGAACCGTCTTTGTACTGGCTTGCGAGAGCCCGAGTGAAGTTTTGTTCGGCTGCCTGTGGGTCAGCCATTGCCAGTGCAATATCAGTCTGCAGGTTGTCGCGGAAACCACTTTTGTTTATGAGATAATTATAAAGCTGCTTTTTAAGGAAAATGTTGAAGAGTCCATTATACAGTTCATGACCTACATCGATTTTGAAAGCCTCTGCTCTGTCTGCTTCAATACGTGCGGCTTCGGCACACCAGGCGTCCAGCACCGCTGGTGAGAGCGATTCGCGCAGTTCAAGGATTTCTTCTTTGCCGGAGCATTGGCCAATTATGAAATCAACGCGTTTGGTTTCACCGGGTTGCAGTGTTAGTTTGGTTTGGATAATGCCCGCGCAGTCGGGTCCCGCTCCGGGACGTCCATCACAATCCCATCCCCATAAAATTTTCGGAGCACTGGTTGAGTAATCATTGCGCGTGAAGTGATCGCGGTATGCGTTTCCATTATAAAAATGATCGAGTGTGATTAAGAAACCTTTGAAGCGATCAGTTGGACAGTCTTTATGACGATTGGTAGCAATAACGCCGCGGATGTCTGCATCTACTTCTGCGAAATTATCCTTTCCTATGGAAACACCTTCGCGATCAACGCCTGAAAGTTGGAACATTACATAATGAAAAATAGATAATTTCCGATTACGTTCTGTTTCGTTCGTAACGGTAATTGTAGTGCACTCAATCGGTTTTTGCTGAGGTACGAATACACGCTGCTGAACGCGTAATCCCTCGCAGGACGATTCCATGACCGTTTTCTCTCTAAAGAATTCTATTTTTCGGCCTTCGACTGCTTGGGCGACTGGGAGACCTGATGGACTGAAGGTGGTGCGGGTTTCATCGTCGCGGACATAGCTATACTTCTGGTCATAGCCAACTAAGTTTACCGTGGTGCCATCTGCGTCTCTTACCCGAATGACTCCGTCGTTACAGTAAGCCGTATCTGCATACATTTCAGTGCCGTTGTGGTTTATCGTTGTGCAGTGCAAATTCCACCATTTGGCAGGAGGCTCCGCGAACAGGCGAAAGCATCCGGCATCTTCATCAAATTCGCCAAATTCTTGAAACGATGACTTCATGTTTTTATAAGGTAATGAATCGGGGTTATTTGTCAGGACTCGCATTGTTGGACTGTAATTCATGAGAAAGGTAGCTAAGGAATAAATGGGGATGGGATGTTCGATATTACTCGACTTTTTCACAAGGTGTCTGGCCGTTCAAGACGCGTTGTCGAAAGCAGCTAAGATAAGTTTGATGATACGATCTTTGAGTCTGATGCAGCGTGGGTTGGAACCTTGGGGGCCATGTTCTGCTTTAACGATGACATGTCGCTTACAGCTCCAGGTCGCGGCTCCATAAATAACACCTCCGTATACACGCTCCTTGGTTTTGTTATGAAGTGCTTTAGCCTCGGCCCACTCCATATATAATGCGGCCTCTCGGCAGAGGGCGAGATTTTTAGCCAATCTAACGACATAGTCGACGTCGTTACGATCATACCAGCTTAAAGTGCGCTCGCGGCAAAAGCCGCTGTCAGCACGGAAGATAATGCATGCACACGTTCGGCCGTTCTTGACGTAAACGTTGAACAAGCAGTTTGAGGATGGCTGTTGAATGCATTGTGGCATCTTGATTGGCTTGCCGAAGGTAGGCGCAGAGTAGGTGCTTACCGCAGAAAACATACAGAGGAAGGAAGCAATAGTGGCCATCTGGGCATCTGTGTTGGCTGAGGACTGGTACCAGGGATCATGCCTGAGGGTGTCTGCATCGTTGAGGTCTTCATAGCCCGCAGCGATAGCCATGACTCGTTGACACATCATACTAGAAGCATTGTGGATCAGCTTACTGGATTGTAGTTTATCCACGATCCCGCCTTCGACATGGGAAAGGATTCCGATGCTTTCTTCAGCAGCGCGCAGGAGCATCAATCATACATCTGAGGTGGCATCTGCACCCTGGGAATCGAGTGAAAATTTGCGTCCTTTGACTCTTGTGCCAGGAAGTTCTAGCTGTTTACCTTCTGTTATCGTGAGTTGTGGTTGTTTTTTTTGTTATCCACTGACCTTCAGTGGTTTAACCGCAAATCGCGATACTTTTTTATGCAAAATCCGGGTAACCCACCTATCGAAAAACTTTTCTCCAATGTCTGCGATGATCTGGATCTATTGAAGGCTGCGTTAAAATCGATCTAAATTATTAACTCGCTAATATAATACATGACTTTCACCCATGCATCATTCATCCTTTCAGGCATGGAAAAACGAGAT
>JABSRG010000066.1 GCA_013215165.1 Opitutales bacterium
TCCGCGTCCTTTCTGCGCCTTCCGCGGCTCGATCATCTATCGCTCCGACCCACTCCGTCGCCAAAAATCTCTCACGGAGGCGCCAAGGCACGGAGAAGAGTTTTGCCAGTATTTCCCCGCCTGATACCAATCGAGACCTGAACCTGCTGACATTCCAACAGTAAGCGGCATGATGCACCACCCCTTCACCCTATCTCACCCCACCGGTCACCCATATCCAGCCGGTGGCCACAAAGTCGGCTAGCGCCGCCATCAGGGCACCTCATCGTTCAACGAAAGAGAGAATGACCCTCAGCAAAAAGCAGAAAGCTACGACAAACTAGCTTCGAACTGGAATGGCAAAGCGTTTGACCCAGAGAATAGGATTTTACAGCACCGAGAGCCCTCTAATTCTCGAAGACAAAAGCAATTGTTCTATTTGTCTTTCAGTGAAAAATCGAATCCCTATGGGGGCGTCTTTGGTTCAATTCTATGAAATCACTCTCTAACAAAAAAATTGCTGTCATTGGTGGATCTGCGGGCATGGGCCTAGGGATCGCGAACTTAGCTGCCGAGCTGGGCGCAGAAGTCATTATCGGGGGTCGGACAGAAGAGAAACTTAAATCTGCTGTAGAACAAATAGGGAACGGCTGCCAAGGATTTCAGATTGATACGAGCGACGAGGCCTCGGTTGAGGCTTTTTTTCAGCGATGCGGAAAGCTCGACCATTTAGCCACGCCGGGGAGTTCGATCCGCACCGGTCCGTTCTTGGAGACGAGCCTCGAGAACCTTCAATTTTCAATAAATAACAAATACGTGGGGCAAGCGCTCTGTGCCAAACACGCCTTGCTTGAAGAGGGGGGCTCCATCGTGTTTTTCTCGGGCATCCTGGCGCAGCGACCACGGACCTCATCACTGCTTGGATCTATCAATGCCGCGATCGAATGTCTTGCTAAAGGTCTGGCAGTAGAACTCGCACCCATTCGCGTTAATGCCGTGTCTCCCGGACTGACCCAAGGGACCGACGCATTCTTATCGATGGATGAAGCCGCTAGAGACGCGATGTTCGAGGCTGTCAAAGAAAAGCTTCCGACCGGCTCAGTAGGGTCTCCAGACGATATGGCTCATGCAGCAATTTTTCTGATGACTTCCCCGTTTGTCACCGGCCACGTCCTCTGTGTAGATGGCGGTGGGCTCGTGATCTAGGGCTAGTATCTGATAGCTATCGTAACTCAACCGCTGGACGTTTCGGTTAGACGTCGCTGCAGTGCTTTGCTGTTTTCAAGGGTCAATCAGTCGTGCGCGGAGTGTGATACTCGCATGTGACTTGTTATGGTAAATCGTGATCGTTTGTGTGAAGTCCTGATCTCTGTTTGTCAGTTTTTGCCCGAAAAGCCGCACACGAAGGTATGATCGGGCACCCGGCAATCGCTGTCGCGAACACCCTACGCTGTCTTATCTTTGCGTCTAAGGAGATAAATCACTGCTGCTGCAATAAGCGGCTGAACCAAAAAGAGAATTCCATACACATAAAACCACTTCTCATAGTGATCGTTGTAAGTGTCAGGTGGTGCTGTATGAGCCCAAGCAAAAAAAACAGCATGATGTGCGCAAACTGCAGATGACGCTAAAAGCATTATGGACACTATGATGCGAACAATAATTCTCATCTACAGCGGCTCTCAAATATGGCTATTATGATCGACACGGCTACTTTCTCGGTAGGGATCTTTTTTCCATTTCATTCGTAAAACACAAACAGAGATATTTTGCCAGTTCAGGTTACCCCATAACCCAAATGAGCCCGACCACCATGCTTTACAAACTGATTATTGAGTAATAATCCTAGCATTGGCTATGAAACTCGATCATCTGCAACTCGCGATGCCCGCTGGCGAAGAAGAAAAGGCGCGCCGCTTCTTCGCAGGTGTTTTTGGAATGTCAGAGCAGCAGAAGCCTGAGCCCTTGGCATCGCGTGGCGGTTGTTGGTTTCGTAAAGGCAGCGTGATCCTACACATCGGGGTAGATACACCATTCGTGCCCCAACAGAAAGCACATCCAGCTTTTATAGTCGAAGACTTGGACAGTATTGAGCGCGCTTTGAAGGAACGAGGCCACCGAGTAGTCTGGGACGACTCACTCCCCAATAGGAAAAGATTCTACACTGAAGATCCGTTTGGAAACCGGATAGAGATCCTCCAAGAGGGAGATGGCTTCTCGCAAAAATAAGAGCCTCAGCAAATTCCACCCTGGCGCTTTTGCTGCTCCAGTCGCCCACAAGATCGACCCAATTCAACATCGAGCAAATCATGCAAGTGCATTACCTAGAGATCGTAACCACAGACGTAGAGGCGGCGTGTCGGCTGCATGCTCGTACGCATAACGTTATTTTTAGTGAGGCGGACCCCAGCCTGGGTGGGGCACGCACCGTTCGTTTGGGTGACGGATGTCTCTTGGGCATCCGAGCCCCGATGCATGATGCGGAGAAGCCCGTGACCCGTTCCTATACCTTGGTCGATGACATCGAGCAGGCGGTTACCATGGCTGCCGAGTCTGGAGCGGAAATCGCAGTGCCGCCCATGGAGATTCCGGGCCACGGCATGTGTGCTATTTATTTTCAAGGCGGGACTGAGGCAGGATTTTGGCAACTTTAAGAAGACAGCGGCAACGTATTCAGAAATCTTTCGTTCGCGCCACTTAGGCAACGCTAGCAAAATCAAAAATGGCCCCGGATAAGGAGTGCTTCGCAGTCATATTCACCTCCGAGCGCACGGAGGTGGTTGATGTCGATTATTCAGCAACCGCTGACCGTATGATTGAGCTAGCTGAAAAACAGGACGGATTCATTGGAGTCGACAGTGTCCGGGGCCAGGATGGAAAGGGCATCACCGTTTCATACTGGGAGACAGAGGAAAGCATCCGTATTTGGAAGCGAAATATGGAGCATCTTGGGGCACAAGAGCTGGGAAAGAAGCAGTGGTATACGCAGTATTCGGTCAGGATTGCAAAGGTAGTGAGGGCGTATGAGTCTGGATAAATTTTTTACTCATTAATTTATTATTCTTCCAACATGTCCACCACTTGGTGATAACGCTCGCGGAAGATCTCAGTCAATTCGCGTGTCGTTCTCAGCCCTTCGATTTCGCTCATTTTCCGAAGTGCCGGAGCAAACTCGTCGATCATGTAGCTGTAGCTGAGCGGGCTAATGTCTAACATGATAGCAGTTGCAGCATCGGCCTCATCATCTCTCCCTGCAGCACGCGCATGAATGATTGCTCTGCGGGCTTCTCGTAACTCCTCGAAGGGATCGAGACAGATCGCGCGTATGATCACCCGGATGGGACTAAATAGCCTCCCTGTCCACTCAGGCCGATAGACAAAGTCTTTCGCTATTTCGTAGTCGTTAACTTCGGGATCAGAGCGAAATGGTTTGAACGATTCCTCAAACAAAAAACGCTGCACGGGCGAACGGCGTAATGCGTAGCGCTCTGGGCCCCCAGGCGTGCCAGGCTTGAAATTCCATAGCTTCTGACCGGCTGGCGACATGACAAACTCGACAAATAGTGCAGCGGGAGCCGCATTGGGCGCCCCACGAAAGACGGCGATCGGGTCAACAGAGACAGACGAGCCGCCTTCTGGAGCCACATAGTCAAAACGCGCCACGCCTCCGCGCTGGTTGATCGATTCAGCCTGCTGTCGACCGTAGAAATCAATACTCATCCCGATAGCGCAATCTCCCTGGCTAACATCCAGCGAGGGTTTGGTCGACGAGTCTGTAAAGTAACGCGCATTACTGGCTATTTCGACAATGAGCTGAAGGCCTGCGGTCCATCCCAACTCCACCATAGCCATCTCTGCTACACTGCCTCGTTCCGGAATCTCTGAGAGTGCCGCTATCTGACGAAAAATCTCAGACTGAATGAGCAACTCAAAGGCTCGGGTAATCGAGCCACTCTTGGTGGGGTCGGCTAGAGCGACTTCTCCAAATAAGCGCGGGTCAGCGAGATCTGGCCATTGCGCTGGCTCAGATTCAATCCCAAGGCGTTCTAGCGAATCACGATTATAAATAATACCGAACGTCGAAAGCACAGCACCGAACCAACGCCCCTCGGGATCCCAAAAATCCTCACCAGAATAAGTCATCGGAAAGGCGTCTTCAGTAAACCATTGTGGGTGCTTTTCTAACAAACCTGTGGATACGAGCGTGCCTTGTGCCGCCTGAATACTAAAGTCATAGCTGCCTCCACCAAAAAAAACATCGATTCCACAGCCGACTTGAGATGCGAGAAAGGCACGCCGTGCTGCCTCGACGGGGGTATCGTCGTCGGATGTTTCATCGATAAGCAGCCTCCGGTTCATAAACCCACGCTGAATCTCGCTGCACCATACTTGGCCTCTGTCTTCTGTCCAGTATTGGCGAAAGGCGCTGACATAGTCGCTTTGGACCTTGCGAACGATTTCACTCGTCCCGCCGATCACACGCCAATCGACCTGCATGACTCGGCCAGTGCGCTCGAGATACCAAGCCTCAAAAGCCTGTCCGAACTCGTAGCGTATCGCCTCATTATGCGGTGATACGACGATGACTCGATCGACCTCACCCACCCCCGTTTCAGCATGGCTATCCCGCACCCTCTCCTGCATGCAAAATGGGACGAGAAACACTCCAAGCAGGCCTAGGCCAAAAACGATGCCTTTGATTCTCATGACTGTGGAATCACTACTACGTCGTCTGAATCCACCCAAGCGTGACACTTCTCGCCCACGCGCGCATCGGCCGACTGGTGCGGGTTAAACTCTAGAAATTCAATCACCTCATCCCCAGAGCGTGCTTCGACTTGAGCCGCTTCCCCTAGAAAAGTGACACGCTCGATCTTGAGCGGGAAAGCATTTTCTTCGGGCGGCATAAGTCCAGTTTGTATCGATTCAGGGCGTATGAGAATATCGACTGGGGCTCCCGGCTCAGGCTCAAAATCTGAATTTGAGGCAGTTCCTGCCAGATCGCCTAGCGGCGTCTTCACCAAAATGGACGGTCCCACTGCATGCAGCACAGAGCCTGAAAGAAAATTCCCCGAGCCTACAAACTCTGCCACGAATCGACTACGCGGGCGCTTATAAATCTCGAGCGGCGCGCCCACCTGCTCTATTTTCCCCAGGTGCATCACCGCAATGCGATCGGCGATGGCGAGGGCTTCCTTTTGGTCGTGTGTGACGTAGATGGAAGTCATTCCGGCTTGCTTGCAGATCGATCGAATCTCGGTCCTCATGGCATTACGGAGGGCAGCATCTAGATTCGACAAAGGTTCATCCAATAACAAAATACCAGGGCGAAACACGAGAGCTCGAGCAAGCGCAACGCGCTGTTGTTGGCCCCCAGACAGGGCCGCAGGCTTACGCTCCGTATAGGCTTCCAAGCGCACCTGCCGCAGAGCTTCGGAAACCGCCGTAGCAATCTTATCTGTGGACCATTTACGCTGTTTCAGACCGAAGGCGACGTTCTCAAATACAGTCAGATGGGGAAAAAGGGCATAATTCTGGAATACCATGCCTGCCTCGCGTTTGTGTGCGGGTGTGCGGGTGACGTCTCGGTCTCCAATCGCAATAGATCCCGACTCAGGCTCGTAAAACCCAGCTATGCTCCGAAGAAGCGTGGTCTTACCGCAACCGCTCGGCCCAAGAAAAAAGAAAAGCTCACCTGGCTCGACATGGAGGTTGACGGTGTCCAAGGCCGTGACCGACCCAAAGCGTTTCACTAAATCCGAGACTACCACGCTTTTCATATGATTGGGTATTCGGATAAGGCAGTTGAGAGTCAATCGTGGAGATACCAACAACAAAAAATGAAATATAAGATCAATTGTTTATTTCTAAATAATTTTTGACTTATAGAATCATCAAAATACTCTTAAATGAATTAAGAGCATTTCAAGAGAGCAAATTCAAAGAAGATTGCATGCGGAAAATCCATGGTGGGTAGACAGAGAAGCAATCTCGAAGTCCTATACAGCCTTGCAGCCGCGCGCCTACCTGGAGCTGTTTTTCCCGTTGGTTAGTGACGCATCCGTCCATCGCGCCGTGGTTCTACTCGGCCCCCGGAGGGTCGGTAAAACAGTGATGATTCACCACAGCATAAGAAAGCTGATACAGTCAAACGTACCCGCCTCACGGATACTATATTGTTCTATCGACAGCCCGATATATAACGGACTCACATTCGACGACATACTCCAAGAATATACTGCCATTACTGGCATAGATTTCGATGAGGAGCAGGTATATGTCTTCTTCGACGAGATCCAATATCTAAAGGATTGGGAGCGGCACTTGAAAAGCCTAGTGGATCTTCGGTCATCTATCAAATTTTGCGTTTCCGGATCTGCCGCCGCCGCACTAAAGCTAAAAAGTCAAGAATCTGGCGCAGGTAGGTTCACAGATTTCTTACTTCCCCCTCTTACGTTCTACGAATATCTGATCTTATCAAAAGAGGAAGACCTCGTTGTCGCCAAACCTGAAACACACCGAGACAGTGTTGACTACATCTGTAAAGATATTGATCGCCTGAATGAAGCCTTCGTTGATTACATAAATTTCGGAGGATATCCTGAAATCGCACTCAGCCCCGAGCTTCAGAAAAATCCAGCCCGATTCATCAAGAGCGATATAATTGACAAGGTTTTGCTGAGAGACCTCCCAAGCCTCTATGGCATACAAGATATTCAGGAACTAAATTATCTCTTTACCACGCTAGCTTTTAATTCTGCTAACGAAGTTTCTTTAGAATCTTTGGCAAAAAGTTCAGGTGTCGCCAAGAACACGATAAAACGCTACATCGAATATCTTGAAGCAGCTTTTCTTATACGGACGGTCCATCGAGTCGATCGAAACGCTAAACGATTTAAGAGAGCAAATTTTTTTAAAGTGTATCTGACTAATCCCTCAATCAGGTCGGCATTGTTCGCACCGATAGGAGGCGAGGATGAAGCAATGGGTGATCTGGTCGAAACAGCAATCTACGCACAGTGGTTTCACTCTGATACAACGAGACTCCATTATGCTAGATGGTCAAATGGGGAAGTTGACATGGTCTACTTAGGCCCCGATCAAAGGGTTCGTTGGACTGTAGAAACTAAATGGTCTGACCGATATTATGAAAAGCCTGGTGAACTGAAGTCACTGTGCTCTTTTTGCCACACTAACAATATTGATTCTGCTACGGTCACAACGATCACTCATAACGGATACAAGCGTTTTAAAAATATCGGCCTTACTTACCGATCTGCAAGCCTCCACGCATACGCATTAGGAGCCAATTTGATTTGGAACATGCATCCTAAACACGATGAGTTTTTGAATAAGGCATCTGACCGAAAACAAGACAGAAGTCTCGATGTAGATTGATGAAAATCTCCTCGAGATATCGGATCACTCGTTTCAATTTCAGAATGCAAGCTCCTGGGTAGATTGCATTGACAGTAAATAAGTCCGCACATGCATATCTACCTTCATGGACGCATCTCAATTATCTCAGCTTGAAGCTGCGGCTGGCGACAACCGGGCGCGTTTAGCGCGCTGGGTGAAGCGGCTCGAATTAGGAGAACCGGTAGCTTACATTCTTGGAGAGATCATGTTTCGCGGCTTATCAATCAAGATGGATCGCCGGGCCTTCATTACCGATGCGGAGCTCACGTATTTGATCGACGTGTTAGTAGAGCGCATAGATCACTTCACTAGACACGATGGCCGACCGCCACGGGTGGTTGAATTTGGGGTGGGCGGCGGCAGCTTGAGTATCGCTCTAAAAAATGAGCGCCCGAAGACCTTACTCACTGGACTGGATCTTGACGGGGGCGCCCTGGAACTAGCCAAGGAGAATGTTCGGGCACATTCATTAGACATCCGGCTTCTAGAAAGCGACTTTTTCCAGGCCTGGCCTGATGGTGAGACTGGCCCGGATTTTGTTTTTGCAGACCCACCCTGGGGGACTGAATCGGACCTCTATGATACAGTCCGCGATGCCGCCCACTACCACAATATGCCGCCGCTATCGGCCTTTCCTGCAGAGGGCGGACGCACGGGGCTTCATCGGCGTCTCATCGATGAGGTTGCGAACATGCACTGGAACACGACCGCACTCCTGAACCTTGGGAATTTGCCCGACGAGGAGGTCGAGTCACTACGCATCCATGCTGCCCCTCATGGCGCAGTTTCCGTCCTTGACCTGAAAGTCGTCCGCATTTTGGAGGTAGTTTATCATTGATTACAGATGGGGGCTGGCGAGCCTGTCGGCCATGGTAGAGGAAAGTGCTAACGAATCTAACAAGTCCGCATGGGACCGGCTTTATCGCGCGACCTCAAATCCAGTCTGGGGCGAGGAGCCACTGGCCTTTCTAGAAAGTGTGATTGAGCCTTTGGGAACTAACTTGGGAGCAGGCCGTACTTTTCTTGATGCAGCCACGGGTGAGGGGCGCAATTTGCCATTTTTTATTGATGCGGGAAATGAAATCTACGCCTGCGACGCTTCTGCGGGAGCCTTGTCCAAGTTGGCTCAACGGTTTGGTAATCGTATCAAAACGACTCAGTGTGACCTTTCTCAAACGCCCTATCCGAACGCTTCGTTTGATTTGATCCTGATGGCAGATGTCATCGAAACTCTTCCAGAAGCAGCTCAGGTTTTAGAAGAGATGGCTCGAGTATTACGCCCCGGAGGCAAACTCCTGTGTAATATCCCGGACGATACTGAGGAGATCGCCGGAGAGGATATGGTAGGCTTGGGTAGCCACACCTATCTGTACCAGAATAATTACTACTACCGTTTCTATTCTCGCGAACAGGCGATAGGTCTGTTGGAAAAGGCAGGAATGGAAGTGATTTATGCAGAGGAACACACCTGGTCGGAGGCACCACATCCCGAATTTCGCAGCTACGCCCATGACCACCGCAGCTTGGTTTTGATCAGCCGCAAGCCTATGGCTTAGAGACCCTCGCCCGGCATGATGAACTGGTTGACAAAAATCCTACGCATCTACCCAGGCGAGATCGTTCCAGTCTCACAGTTTGTGCTGTTATCTCTGCTGATGCAGGCGGGATTGACCGCCGGCATCACGGCGGCGGATTCCATTTTCTTCGTCCAGGAAGGGGTAGATAAACTACCCGTGATCTACATAGCAGCACCGGTTATGATGCTGTTTTATATCCCGTTGATCACGGTACTCCTCAGCCGATTTGGGATCGAATTTGTCGTCCGTTTCAGCAACACGATTCTGCTTATGGGAGGCGTCGGACTCTTTGCTGGATTCTATCTTTCAGGGAGTGGAGACAGCGGATACCCGACCTGGCTCATCTATACGGCAAAGCTCTACACCTATCTCTGGTATGTCGGCATTTATTCCACACTGTGGAACTACATCGACACTTATTTCGACCTCCAGACAGGCAAGCGCGTTTATGGGCTATTCAGTGCTGGGGCTGCACTCGGGGCGATGCTGGGAGGGGCTTTAGTCAAATCGATCACCGAGTATGCGTCAGTCGAATGGGTATTTCTGGTGTGGAGCGCTTGCGCGCTTGCTGCCTTTGGGGTGCTGGCTTGGATCAACAAAACCCAAGTAAAACTGACGGATACCGATACCGAAGACGGGCCAGAAGGGACGTTCCTAGAACGGCTGAGTCACATGCTTGAGACCTTTAATGGCTCCCGCTTTGCGATCCTCATCACCCTACTGCTCTTCTCCACACTGTCGCTCACGAGCGTCTGTGAATTTATTACCATGGGCATCTTCTCGGAGGGTAGAAGTGAGGAGGAGCTGGCGGGGCTTTTCGGGATGCTCACGATGGCCACCAACGGGTTGAACCTGTTCATCAACCTCTTTCTGTTTAATAAGTTGGTCGCCGTGTTCGGGGTAAGAAATATGGCCTTCATTCAGCCCATAGCCTACCTCGCTGTCTTTCTTACCTTCTCGTTCACCGATGCATTCGCGGCAGCCTTCCTAGGCTACATGGCCTACCAGACCCTCTTGGTATCCATTGATAACAACAACTACAACTTCTTGTTCAACGCCCTCCCCAACAAAGCCAAGGAGCAAATCCGTACGTTTATCGAGGGATTTTGCGAGCCGTGCGCCGCGGCCATTGCGGGTATTTTCCTGCTGACCTGGGGAAGAGATATGACGGTGCCCAAGCTTGCCGGAACTGCCCTTGCCGGTGTCGCGGCCATGTTTATCTGCGTTGCCCTGCTGCGAAACGAATATATACAAGCTTTAGTACGCAATCTTCGAAGCACCTGGCTTGATCTATCCATCTCGCTAAAAGATACCGTCCAATCGCTCTCCCGTGGCGAACTGAACCGCATCATTACTTATGCGCGATCCGACGACTACCGATCTGCATTAACGGCGATTCGTTTTTTATGGCTGCGCGATCAGAAACTCGCCCTTGAATCGCTCATCGATCTGATGCCACGCCTGGACGACGACGACCTAAACGAAGCCGCACGCATATTAGAAGAGATCCTAGTTGCAGAAAATCCCGAGGTCACCGCGCAGCTAATCCTTTGGATTGAGGATATAAACCATACATCGGTCCTGAAGCATCCTCGTATTTTCGAAACACTGGTCACTCATGGGCTGCTCTCGGACGCGTCGATTCAATTGCTCATGCCGCAGGGCACACAGATCGCAAGACACCCCATGCATGCATCTGGGACCCATGACGAAGCGACTGCGCGCGATCGCGGACATTTTCTTCAGCAGCTCGCAGATATGCTGCATGGCGGGGATTCCGATAGGGTCATTGCCCTCAAAATTCTCAATAACCGCGGTGAGCGTTCTTTTATACCTGAGGTCATTCCTTACGCGACACACGAAAACCCATCCGTTCGTCTAGCTGCTTTGGAAGCATTGGCGAAGCTCTCTGGACCCGACGACCAAGCTTATGTCAGGCCCCTCATCAAGAAATTGCGCCTAGACGATCAAAGAGAGGTGAAAGCAACCATAGACATGATCGCCCACACGGGCGATATGGGTGCGGTGGGCCTCTTGATTGAACGCAGCAACACCTTTACCCCGAGCGAAAATCTGCTGCTCGAACGGACGATCGCGACCCTCGGAAAACGCTGCGTACCGATCGTTGTCGAGAGCCTCCTCAATCCACGCTTAAACTATCGATCACGCGAGTGTGCCGCACAGATCCTGAGCCATATCTCCTTCTATCAACTGGAAGTGTTGTTTCACTCGATCGTACGAGAGGAGCTAAAACGTTCTACGGGCTTTGCAGATTTCTATCGATTCCTCGCTCACCCAGAGATCAGCAGCCCAGCGCTCAACTTGTTGCCACGGTATTATTCGGAACAAACCGTCGCTGCGACGAATTTTATTCTCAGCCTCTATCAATTGATGGGGCGCCTTCCAGACATGGATCTCATCCGTTCGACGCTTTATTCAGATAACATCAAAGAGCGCGGTAACGCGGCCGAGACCGTCAGTCAGTCATGCGGCCGAATCGTCAGCGCCAAAATCTTCAGTAATATCGAGAAAGTCGGCCGGTATGGCCCTATACAGACTCATAGCGTGCGCGTCAGCGGTCAGGCTCTCCGCACTTGGCTCTCCCAACAAGCAGAACAGACATCCGAGCTCGAGTGGATTTTGACCATTCAGGCAATGTGGGAGCTCAAAGACGAAGCGGCCAATGCAGTCTGCCACAAACGACTCGTAAATTCTGAGAGTAGTCTAGAGCGTGAACAAATGCGTGAGTTAATAAAGCGTTCAGTCGCCGACCGCTCGAAGCGCCTACCGATTTACACACCAGCCGAACGTATTTGGGCCGCATCTCAATCGCAGCTGCTCGACGGCCTCGATCTCTTTGAGATCACACACATGATCGACTCGATAAAATCGCGTGATTTCGAACCGGAATCTACGGTGATCCCACCGGATTCTGAGGCAAAATCTGCGTGGTTTGTGCATGAGGGTTCAGTCGACTTCCGGCTTAATGAAGGCGATGCCTGGAACACGCTAGAAAACCCTCAAGCCTTCGGGCATGAAGCCGCCATCTCAGAGGGCCCTCACCAGATCGTGGCACGCGCAGGACGAGAGGGTTGCCGACTTTTTGAGGTAGATCATAGAGCCATTCAACGGGCCATCGATGTTTCCGCCAATGTCGGCATTCACTTCCTCACACTCAAGGTAGGATACCGCCCTTAGGACAGCCATGAACCTCAATCTGAAGAAGCTCGTATTCTGCCTCATTCTGCCCGTTCTTTCGCTGCAGATTCTTCTTCAGGGCATATTGATCTACGTCGAAATGCGGAAGACGATCATCGGCGGCATCGACGATGTCTTACACACGGTGAGCGATACATTGGGCGGCTTCTTGCATGGCGAGCAGCACAAGGAACTCTTGCGCCCGCGGAGCATCACCGACCTACAACTCTCCCCGGTCCCGGAAGAGCTGTGGGCACTCGACCGCGAAACAGGCGAACTGTTGGTCGTAAACACAGAAAATGGACGAGCACATCCTGCCAGCACAGCAACCGATCAGGCTTGGATATCGATCACTCCTGGACCGGATATGACACTGTTTGCACTGGCAAAAAATGGCAGGCACATCTGGCAGCTCACCCCATTAGGTACAGCGATCATAGATACAGAAATGGTGGGACAGCTCGAACGACCTCAACGACGCATCACCGGCTTTAACGCAAGTGAGCGCACCCTGGTCGTTTTTGGGGAGGCAGGTTTGGCCGATTATGCCCTAGACTCTCAGAAATTGAGCGAGCCCGTTGACCGGCCCATTCTAAATTCTCTGGAAGCATGGATGCCTCGCGCAGCAGCCGGTTGGGTTGGATATGATGCTGAAACCACAACGATCGTCTATTTGTCTCGCTCTTTCCTTCCCGAAGAGACCATCGCACTCGAAGGAGTAAAAAATCAAGATATCTTCAGCCTCCTGATCCCACGAGGATCGGATGAAGTCTGGGCGGCAGGTAACAAATTGCTGCGTATTCGCCTGACCGACACCGCACGCATTTCAGATGAATTCCCCGAGGGGTTCTATTCCATGCAAAGCAGGTATTATCGAGACGCCCGCAATGCGATGCTACTAATGAAAGCAGAGCTGGGGTTGAAATACCTCTACACCCAGCGATTGACTGACGGAAAACAGATAGAATACGGCATCGATGCGACACCGGAGGACCACCCAGACTTCTGCCCCCCAGGGACGATGGATGTGATTGATCCAGCTGATTACGACGCGCTCACAAAATCTGTGTACCACGACGGCACCTATATCAGCGACATTCAGTTCTGGGAGCGATGGGGATATCTCAAAAGCGCCTATGCCCCCATCTTCAGCGACACTGGAGAAGTCATAGCCATGACCGGGGTAGATCTCAGCGCTCAAGCAGTCGACGTGGAAACCCGCAAAGCTACCTACGCGGCATTTATTTTGGGTGCCATTTTTATCCTGTTTTCGGGGTCTGTTTCAGCGTGGATCGCGCTTAGATTGACTAGTCCAATCGACTCCATGAAGCACAGCGCCCTCCTAATCGCTGCAAGCCAATATCAAAGGCGAATGCCAGAGCAGGGCATCACTGAGCTAAAGCACTTGATGGAGCGCTTCAATAGACTCGCTGGCGTCATCGAGAGTAAGGTCGTCGAAATGCAGCGCTACTACCATAGCATCAGCCGTCACACATCTCTGCTGACTGCTGCCCGAAGGCTCCGAGATTGGCTGCAACCCGCGAAGATCGGGCAAGTCTACAAAATCGACTTTGCCTCCGGTAGTGTCAACAGACACGCCACCCTAAACTGGGCAGGCAACGGTCAAGAGCTATTTATTTGGGCCCTACCCAATAACGGGCGCACCGCATCAGACATGATTGCGAGCCTCAAGCTCCGGGCGGCATCGATAGAGCTCATAGGAAAGGCGCCCTCACAGCTCGCTTCTATCTATGCAGTGATAGCACAATCCTACCCTGGGGCCGCTCTGTTTCATGCACGTATTGCAGAATCTGGCTGGGACTTCCACGTTTTCAGCCAGAGCAACGACCGCGATGCGTTGAACGTCTATGCGGGCGATCAACTGCTCCCGCCAACCGGTCTGCTCTTGGGCGGCGACACCATCAGCATTGCGATCGACAGTGAAACACAAGCAATGCTCACCTTACCCCACCTGATCGAGGAGGTGACCACATGAAAACAGAGGGCATCGAGACCACAGTTATAGAAGATGCTGCATCGCGCCTAGCGGACTTGATGCACAGTGGCCGGGAGGAACGCTATGAGCGCCTGACGCGTATGGCCCGTGCCCTCTTTGACTCACCAGTAGCAGTCATCTCTTTCTTAGACCCATCGGTGCAATGGTTTAAATCCAATGCCGGACTCCAATTCGATGAACACCCACGGGCTGAATCATTTTGTCAAGAAGTGCTCGCTGCCCGAAAACCCCTGATTATCGAAGATACGCGGAGGGATACCCGCTTCGCTACCTTACCCTTGGTTACTGGCAATGAAGGCATTAAATTTTATGCCGGCGCACCCATATTCACTCCTGAAGGCGATTGCATCGGAACCTTTGCCGTGATGAGTCGCGAGCCGCATGAATTTTCAGAAACGGACCTATCTGCACTGCTTGACCTCGTGCGCCAGGTAGAGGAAGCACTCTGGGAAACTGAGTATGGATCAGTCTTCGAAAAAGAAAGCAAACGCGAGTATGCAGATATCGAGACTTTCTTCGCGCTGAAACAAATTCTGCCCTTAGACATTCTGTCGGACGAGGAATTGATGTTGGTCGTGCGTTTTGGAAAGACGCGCACCTACCCCCCAAAGAGCCTGATTGCGGCAGGCGACACGCCAACGACCCGTCTCTATATTTTACTCGATGGATCCCTTGAAAACGCAGAGGGCATGCAGCTCCATCCAATCGTAGGCGCCGTGTCCCTGGCGCTCGACCAACCCCCCGCGTACACGGTATTTGCCGGCCCCGACGGAGCGCGCTGTCTCACACTACTTCGCGCTCAATACCTCGCCCTCATCAATCGCTGCCCCAAATTGATGCGTAGCCTCATTCGAATGATCACGTTTGGAAATAAGTAACATGACGGCACGCACACAGATTTTTGCGATCATTCTCACACTCTCGGTCGCCATCTCAGCCATGCTCTTTGGAGCCAGTGCCTTCTTCCTTCGCCAACAAGGAGAAGCTAATCTAAGGAATCATATGGAGGCTCAAATCATAAGTTTCAGTGCATTACTGGGAGCCATGGAGGTGGACAGCTATGACGATCCCAACATCCAGGCCATTATCACCGACGATTATCGCCGTATTCTGAGACGGCTCACCCGAGGACGCAGCGAAATTGAGTTCCATCTGATGACCCCGGATGCCACACGCGTCATCTGGACAACAAATAATGAATTGGCTGAAAATGTCCGACAGGCAGCCACCTCCCGGCAGGATATTTTTGATACGCTGGCGGCAGGTGAGGTTTTCATGGAGCCCCTAGACATTCTCCTACAAAAGGACGCTCATAGCCCATTGCACGCTGGCTTTGTCCAGGTGACCGACAATACCGGCCGAGGTGCAGACGTCCGGGGCATCCTCTCTTGTGTCATCAACAGTCGCCCTTACCTAGCCTTTTCGTCGAACTTCATTGTCGCCTCGATCACGATTATTCTGTGCGCGACCATCATTGTTATTGTGGTAGCGGAGATCACAGTGCGCATATTTCACGCTCAATTGGCACGCCTCACGCACCAAATCGAGCAGTCTATCAAACAGCCCGGCACTGAGCGATTTCAACCCGGATTGATTGCAGAAACCAATGCCCTCGGCGACGCCTTGGACACTCTGGACATCCTTCTTGAAGACGAAAATGCCCGCACCCGTCACTCTATTCTGAATTCAAGAAACTTAGAGGCGCAGCAGCAGATAGTGGCACTCCTCAAACAGAGTGATTCCGGCGCAAAGCGGATCAAGCACCCACCGATCGTGGCACAATTCGTTCCAGTCGGAAACCGAGACTATGAGTGGTTTGCTTGCAGTCTTGAGACACCTGCTGGCCTGTGCCATCTGTGGGGTTTCCGATCCGGCTCAGCAAAGACCGTCGATGGCTTTGCGGACATCCAGGCGACGCAATTTGTTCTCCTTGGATTTTTAGAAGAACACGCGGACAATCCTTTTCGAGCCCTGAAATCAATCATCGATCACGGAGCCCGTAAGGGACTGAACCACCTCGGCATCAGCCTCACTCCACCCGAGTGCCATGAACTCCATCTCCTCATCTGGAATGCAGGCGATACGCGCGAAACCGATACCGTCCATCAAGGATCATACCCATTCAACTCAACCATTTGCACCGCCTTCCAAACAGAGAACGAAATTTTCACTCAATCTTACATAGCGGAGAATAGTGACACGGAGGCCGATTCCCTCGTGCCTGCTCTCGAAGCTATTTTGAAAGAAGATAAGGCAGATATCATTGCCCTGTTTTATCTGGAGCCTCAGCCTGTAACCGATTCCGTCTCATGAGCTTTTTCAGAAAAGATAATCTGATCCCTTTTTTTGTGCTGGTGCCGCTCACCGTCATTGTCACCTGGTATTATTGGCCCAAACCTCAGTCTCAGGAAGACGTCTTTGTTCCTATTGATCGCGCTACGCTTACCGAGAAGCTGAATATTCTGATATGGGAGAACTACATACCCGAAGATCAACAAGCCAACCCGGATGGATTCCTGAATTTCATCTACGATACCATCGCTCGGGATTATGGAATCGACGTTCAGGTCTCGTATTTTGGGACCAATGAGGAACTCTACGAAATCCTTTCAAACCCTAAAGAGAGAGCGAAATACGACGTCGTCATGCCGTCTAACTTTCTCGTATCCACCCTCGTGGATGACGGCCTTCTCGAGCCAATCATACCAGGCAATATCCCCAATTGGGATGGAATCGATGGGCGATTCCGCAACGACCACCTCCTTCAAGAGCTCCTTCAATACTCCGTGCCCTACATCTTTGGCGTGGGCGGTATCGCTTACAACAGTTGGCATGCTTATGAGATCCCGCTCAACTGGGGCTTTTTACTCGAACCCGGTCAAGATTTGGTAGAAATCGACACCGAACGAGTCAATTACGAGAATCTAGACGCTGAAATCGCTCGGCGCGAAGCGATGCGTGCCCGCATACGCTTTCAACTCAAAGGGCGCATCTCCCTGATCAATGATATGCGTACCGCGCTGGGTTCAGCACTGATCTATCTGGGTTACCCACCCAATTCTGAAAATCCAGATGAAATCAATCAAGCGGCAGATCTATTGATCTGGCTCGTAACTGAACTGGATGCGCGCTTTGACAGCACGGACGTATCCGATCGGCTCATCTCAGGGGAAACACATATGGCCATGGCTTGGAGCGGCGACGCCATGGTAGCTATGAACCAAGCCATCTCCAACCGCAAAGACCTCGCGCTCGATGACATCGACACCATACGCGATGGTCAGACCACACTCAAAAGCACGGTCCGCGACGAGATCCCAAAAATCCGATTCACATCCCCTCAGCCCACAGCGCTAGCCTTTCTCGACTGCTTTGCAATCGTGCGCGGAAGTAGTAACATCTCCAACGCCGAGACCTTCATCAATTTCATGCTCGATCCCGTCGTAGCAGGCCAGGTGACCAACTTTTCTTTCTGCGGAAACACCGTCGCAGCATCCAAGGAATTCGTAAACCGAGACATCTTGAACGGTCCCCCATTTTTTCTCCCCGCAGACGACTCCGTAGCCCTCATTTCCCCCGTAGATGAGGACGCCATCATGGCGTATCAAGACGCCTGGCAACGCGTCATGCTCGCCGCACTCGAGCAACAAAACGTCTCTTATCAGTATCGGCGCTAGCTTAACGATACGTCAGTTTTGGGGAGATGCTCTATTTCGTCCGGGAGCCCTCTCTACCATCGTCGAGCGCTAAAGGATAAGTGCAAAGAAGGAAGATCTGCTCGATCTGAAACCTAGTCTCTCTTGAGGCCGGCACGTTCTTTCGGTGGATTGGTAATCCAGGGTAGGAAGGACGCTTCCACATCGGAGACTTCATCAATCTCATCGAATATGGATATACTCCAAACCTGAGCCTCTACCAATACATCATGCTGCCGAGACCCAATCGGAATGAAATCGATTCCAGGCATACCGAACTCCTCGATTGCATCGTGAATTTCGTCTTTCAGATAGAGTTTCCCATGGTAGGCAGATCGAAACTCTTTCGCTCTTTCTTGCTCAGCTATCTGGATTGAGGCGATACTTCCTGGGTAAGTGAATGAAATTACTTCACTGGGTATGTCCTCGATCTTGAAGAATTTGAAATCATAATATTCGCGGCGACTATAAATTAGCTCAGATGGGTTTAACCCCAAGAAGCAATAAACCGGTCTTTCTATCTGCGGTTTTCCACCTCTGTCTTTAAAGAGCCGATACAATTTCCTTTCTACCCCATCCCGGCCTGAGAGATATTCTTCATGAAAGTAGCTGCGGTCATAGCGCTCCTTCAGCTCATTCGCAATTTTCTCACGCTCGCTCGGATCGCAGTTCAAGATATTCAGAAACGGTTCTCCTAGATCTTTAAGGTACCAGTGTCCTATTATATCGTTTCTCATTCAGCCTGGGTGATTCCCTGATATGGATTGGGTGTAGGGCTTAAAAAGAAATGTTTTCAACTTAGCAGCTATCGGCAAGACCTATGCGATGGAGATAATCTATCGGTGATTGCTGTTGAGACGTCTATTCTCTTAGCCGGATTGATAGCTATGATAAGGGGTCTCAAAGAATACGCTTCGAGAGCTGGCCTTTGATTGTGACGAGGTAGGCAGCCTTCTGATCGGTTCCGGTTGGTTTTGGCTGGTCCGCGTCCAAACAAATTCATTCCAATGTTCGCTGAAACATAAAAACAGTGCACAAATATTCTACAATCTTGATCACAGATTACGCAGATATTCACAGATCTTTTTGAATAAGAGAGATTTAAGAAAAATAGAATCGTCCACAAAATTCTGTGGGATAAAACGCATGGATACTTCGCCAATTCGCAGAGTGTTCATGTAACTTTCATCCTTCTAGAGGACAATCATAAACACCTAATAACAAAATACTTATCTGTGTATATCTGTGATGGTATGCGTCAATCATGCCAAAAAGATTTGTTAAGCATGGTGGCGTGTGAAGATAATCAGAACCGTCT
>JABSRG010000067.1 GCA_013215165.1 Opitutales bacterium
CTGACTTCCTTGATCGGAAGTCCGCCAGAGCCAACCACTTTTTAATTTTTTAGCGCATCCCTATGGGATGGCTGTGATTTCTGGAAATGGTTTTTTTGATTGGCCGAAATCCATCACCATTGGTCGACGCCGAGTTATCTGGGGTTCGAACTATGGGCATACAATCAAGCAATGGATTGGTGATCCATTCGATGAAGAATCAGATTTTCATAAGATCCATGTGACCGATGTCATGCGACATGTGAATGTCCCAGTTGCCCTTTACGGACAACGCGAAGCAGATCACCTCCTCGACGCGGCCACCGACGAACTTAAATTATCGAACACTCCGTATGAAGTGAAAATCTTCGAGCGTGATGAGAACGATTTCGACTCGGTCGAGGAAACCATCGAATACTACGAAGAGGTGGTGCGGCTTCTAGACTGGCTCGTGAAGGAGTCCTAGAAACACGCTAAAAACTGCTCGTAGCTTTTTCCATGAGCGGGATCATCTCGCCTTTGCGGAATAGGGTCACTTGACCGGTGGAACCGGAGACGACGATGGAGATGCAATCGCAGGCGAGGGTTACCGCAGCAGCAGCAGCGTGGCGCGTGCCGAGACCGCTCGGTAGATCGTGCGCATAATCAGGCGCATGGATCAGGGAACCGGCAGTTTCTAAAACGCCATCTCCGCGTACCACAAAGGCACCATCAATCGTTGAGAGCTCTTTGACTGTCTCATCCATGAACGGATTGAGGATGTTCCGGTCTTCATCTTTGTAGCCATAGAACGGATTGAGTACGAGCGGTTTGGTATAGCGCTGGATCGTCTTGGAATCACCGATCACAAAGAGGCAACCAACGGGCTTACCTTCGCGACCCTCGACGGACAGCTCGGTAGCGATTGCAATGATGCGCTCGACCGTCTCGGGCCGGACTGTGGAGGGTAGCACCTGTTCGTCAATTGCCAGCAGGTTGCGGAACTCACGTTCGATATCAACCACGACGATGGAGTCGAACTGATTGCTCTGAGGAATCCCACCGATGCAACAAATACGCCAGTCGGGTTTGAACACGCCGCGGGTTAAACCAATCAACACAGCACTACGCAATTGAGCCAAGCGACTGGACGAAAAAGATCTTACCGTCAGCACTGCATCAATCCCTGGCTGGCTCAAAGCCGCATCACTGCCACCCTGAGTGATCATTACCGTTTTCATCCCGCTAAATTTTCTGGAAATATCAACACCCCCAGCGAAGGTATCCGCAAAAATCAGCATGACAGAGCACTTAGAGCCGCGTGCCACCATCTCCGCTTCTTTTAAAATAAGCCGGTTAAACTTATTATCATGACTCCCGATCTGTGCGCCGCGTCCGGCAAAAACATCACGCACGTCTCGGCGGTATTGAACGAGACCACCCGATCCGTTCAGGCGCTCCATCACCTTGGCGTCTTGGAAAATCCGCGCTAGCGTCGCCAACACGCTCAGGTAGTTGCGCGCAGTTTCATGGGCCAATAACAAAAAGACGTGGCGCACCTCGGCGTATTCACGAGCCCCGTTATACTCCAAGCCTTCGGGGCAACGTCCGACCGCCAAGACGTAGCGACGGCGCATATTGACCCGAACATGAGGCAATACCACGCCCCGCCCAAGATAGGTCGTCATGGTAGCCTCTCGCTCCAACAATTGGTTGAGCAGCTCATCGGAATCGACGTCATCACGCTCGTCGAGGTCCAAGGTCTTCAAGAGCTCCGTCAGCGCACCCTCAAGCGTCGTGCTTTTGAGATCAATGATCCGCTTTTGGGCTATAAATGAATCGAGACGCATGGGAATGTAAAAAACCGACTCTGCACACTACGGATGGTCATAGAGGCAAATCAAGGCCCTGATGTAGAATAAGCTACAAAAGTCTTACAGAGCGATGATTACTCCACGATTGCCAGATTCGTTCCGAGCACCAAGCTCAAGCGATTCTTATGAACTCAGCCGAGATCCGACAGTCCTTCCTCGAGTTTTTCAAAGAGCGTGGCCACACGGTGGTCCCATCAGCCTCTCTGATGCCTGACGCCCCCAACCTGCTCTTCACCAACGCAGGCATGAACCAGTTTGTGCCCTACTTTCTCGGCGAGCGTACAGCCCCCTTCCCACGGGCGGCGGACACGCAAAAATGCATCCGTGCTGGCGGCAAACACAACGACCTGGAAGACGTGGGTCTCGACGCGTATCATCAAACCTTTTTTGAGATGCTGGGAAATTGGTCGTTTGGCGACTATTTCAAAAAAGAAGCCATACACTGGGCATGGGAGCTCATCACTCAGGTGTGGAAATTTCCAAAAAATCGACTGTATGCGACGGTCTATCAGCCGGGCGCTGGCGATCCATCAGAGTTTGATCAGGAAGCCTATGATATTTGGAAAGGAATCTTCTTGGATGAAGGACTCGACCCCGCAGTTCACATCGTCAACGGAGACAAAAAGGACAACTTTTGGATGATGGGCGACACCGGCCCGTGTGGTCCTTGTTCCGAAATCCACGTCGACCTTGCCCCCGAGGGGGATACACGCGGCTCACTTGTTAATGCCGACTCTCCCTGGTGTATCGAAATTTGGAATTTAGTTTTCATTCAGCTGAACGCAAAGGAGGACGGCACGTTTGAACCGCTCCCGGCTAAACATGTCGATACAGGGATGGGCTTCGAACGCGTCGTGGGCATTCTATCTACGACGAAGCAGTTCACAGAGTTCAACTCCCCTCCCTCGAATTATGAGAGTGATCTATTTCAAGACATCTTCAAAGCCATCTCAGAGCTCTGCCCACACACCTACCGGTCCACTCTTCCCGAAAACGGACAAAGCATGTCCGAGCAGGAATCACGCGACTGCGCCTTTCGGGTCATTGCGGACCATATTCGGACCCTTTCCTTCTCCATTGCCGACGGCATCTTACCGGGCAATGAGGGTCGCAACTATGTGTTGCGCCGTATCTTGAGACGCGCAGTGCTCTATGGCAAGAAGCTCGACCTCCCCCAAGGATTTTTCGCTCAACTCGTCGATCCACTCGTTGAAAAAATGAGCGCCGCCTTCCCGGAGCTTAATACTCAACACACTGTTATAAAAAAGGTAATTACCTCAGAAGAGACTGCTTTTGATAAAACGATAGATCGAGGCCTCGCGCTGCTCGAAAAAGTGTTCGCCGAGTCTGAAACGACTAAACAAATCACTGGAGAAAAAGCCTTCGAGCTCTACGACACCTACGGCTTCCCACTCGACCTTACTGAGTTGATCGGACGCGAGCGCGGATACTCAGTTGACCACGATGGTTTCGAAGCGGCGATGGAGCGCCAGCGCCGCATGGCGCGCGCTGCCCAGGTTAAGAGCGCCATCAAGGTCCAGTCTAGCGAGGGCGATGCCTTTAAAACAGATTTCATCGGATATAGTTCATTGTCGGGCGCGGCAAAGACCTTGGCCAGTGTGCCTTACGGTGCCGAGAAGACCGCAATTATTACCGACCGATCGCCCTTCTACGCCGAAATGGGAGGACAAATTGGGGACTCGGGCAGTTTGATTGTTGAGGGTAAAACGTATCGAATCACAGACACCCAGAAAGACGACCAGGGTCAGATTCTTCACCTCTTGGATGGGCAGCATGCCATCGACGATGGCTCAGAGGTCGTTTTGTCAGTCGATGCTGACCGACGCCAGCGTATCGAACGCCATCACTCCGCAGCCCACATTGTCAATTGGGGACTGCGGGAAGTCCTCGGCTCTCACGTACGGCAGGCAGGTTCGCTTGTCGCGGACGATCGCATGCGCTTCGACTTTTCTCACTATGAAGCACTCAGCAATGACGAGCTGGATTCCATTGAGCGGCTCATCAACGCGCGTATTCTTGAAAATGGACTAGTCCAGACTGATGAAATTGCCATTGAGGACAAACCCGACGATGTGGTCGCTGTGTTTGGCGAAAAGTATGGTAACCGCGTGCGAGTCGTCGACATCGGCGGCTTTTCCAAAGAATTGTGCGGGGGCACCCATGTCAGTGCTGCCGGCGAGATTGGGCCGATTAAGTTGCTCGGCGACAGCGGTATTGCGGCAGGAACGCGACGTATTGAGGCGGTCGCTGGCGAATCTGCTCTGGCATGGATTAGCTCGGGCTTCCGCACCTTGGACCAAACAGCAAAAATCCTCTCCTGTCCCATCCATGATGTGGCTGTGCGCATCGAAGCGCTGCTGGAGGAGCGCAAACAACTCGAAAAGAAGATCAAAGCCTTCGAACAGAAAAATGCCGCTGCAGCGGCTGATGATTTAGCGGCGACTGCCCAAGAAAGTTCCGGCATCCAGGTGGTGAAGCAACAGGCTCAGGTAAGTAGCCCCAAAGATCTAAAGAGCTTAGGAGCACAGGTCCTTGAAAAGCTAGATAAGGGTTGTGTGGTCTTAGGTGCTTCAATCGGCGGCAAGGCCTCGGTCGCCGCATTCTGCTCCAAGGAAGCCATTGCAGCCGACTTGAAGGCTGGAGATATCATTCGCCGTCTCACCACAGAATTGGGTGGCAAGGGTGGTGGTAAGCCAGAGTTTGCCATGGGCGGAGGGCAGGATCGTGGGGATTTGGCTCAAATCATCGAAAATTTCGACCTTCAAGGCTGATAAATGGCAGACCCAAGACGTCCCTTTACGCTAAGCCAACGAGATAAAAAGGAACTGCGGGGGCGAGCACAGCGCCTGAAACCTTCTGTTCATCTCGGGCGCAACGGCCTCACAGAGCCTGCCCTATCTGAGCTAGACCGGGCCCTTGCAAAGGATTTATTGATAAAAGTCCGCCTGGAAACTGATCGCGCTACCATGAAAGCCTGGATTCCAGAAATCGAAGCAGCGACTGGCGCAGTCTGTGTCGGTACCGTAGGTTTCACTGCAGCTTTTTACCGCCATTCTAAATAGGAAAAGGCCGCATCAGTATCCGCTTCATGACCCAGCGCTCATTCACAGAAGACCCTCTATTTCGCCGCATCCGCAAGCACGCGAGCCAGCGCTTGGAAGCACACACTTCCAATGATCGCAAAGAGCGGGTGAAGGGTTATAAACGTTTCCTTGAGCTCGAAAAGAAAATGCTGCGCCGCTACCATCGGAATGGTGACAGTGGCATTCGTGTGTCGCGTAGTTTTTCAATTATCATGGATGTGCTGATCGAGAACGTCTTCGTGGACGCCCTCGAGGAACTAAAAGAAAAGCACCCCAAATCCCCCTGTGCCGTCTCGGTTATTGCGACCGGAGGATACGGTCGAGGAGAGCTCTGTCCCCACAGCGACATCGACTTACTGATGCTCTATCCAGATAAGCTGAGCGGAAAACAGAGTAAAGAATTTCAGTCCGATCTCACAGAGGCTATGTTGTACCCGCTTTGGGACCTCGGAATGAAAGTGGGCCACGCCACACGAAACCTCAAAGAGACCATTACTGAGGCAAAGGCGGAGGTAAAATCGAAGAATGCCATCATGGATGCCCGGCTCATCGTCGGTGGCCAGAAGCTCTACGGTAAATTCTACAAGGGCATTCAAAAGTTCCTGAGAAAGGAAGATGCCCAAGAGTATTTGCAGGATCGCTTCCGCTCCCAAAGTGAGCGCCGTCAACAACAGGGCGACACGGTAACCGTCCAGGAACCCGACATTAAAAACGGCGTCGGCGGCCTGCGCGATTATCAGAATCTCCAGTGGATGTGCCGGATCAAGTTTGGCTCGTTTGAACTCAAGGAGTTGCAACAGCGCGGCATTATTACCCGGGCTCAACTGAAAAAACTGGAGACTGCCTACAGCTTTCTCCTCCGCGTGCGCAACGAACTTCATTTCCGCAGCAAACGCGCAACGGACCAGCTCCTTTTGGACAGCCAGCCTCTTGTGGCGTGGAACCTCGGCTATCGTCAGCGAAAAATCATCCATCGGGTGGAGACATTCATGCGCGACTACTACAAGCAAGCGCACTTGATCTATAAGTTCTCCAAATATTTAGAGGGTCTGCTCGTTCAGACTGACCTACCCGGTCGCGCGCCTTTGAGCTTTCGCGATGTCGTTCGAGCTCACCAGCAGGCTCATGAACGGCAACCGCGCTTCGACGGGTTTATTATCCGAGACGGTAAAATCGCAGCCGAGCGCAAGAGCGTCTTTAAGGAGGACCCGGAACGCCTCATTCGCATATTCCGCCACGTCCAACAGTATCAGACAGAGCTGGATTTCGATCTAAAACTCCTCATTGAAACCAGTTTACCTCTCATTGATCGACACGTCATCGAGAGTTCGTCAGCGAACGCGTCTTTCCGCGCAATTTTGCAAACAGCGGGTGAAGTATACCCGGCGTTGACTAAGATGAACGAGACCTGCGTTTTGGCGAAATTCATGCCGGAATGGGAGAAAATGTACTGCCTCGTGCAACACGAGTATTACCATCGCTATACGGCAGACACCCATACACTCAGGACGATCCGCGAGCTCGACATCATTTTCACCTCACGAGATCGAGAGTCCAATACCTACCGCGATGCGCTGCGCGAAACTCAATTTCCTCGGTTACTCTACCTGATCCTGTTGCTGCACGATATTGGCAAAGGGATTGCGATCCGCAACCACGCGATCAACGGAGTAGCCATCGCCGCTCCCATTTTAGAGCGCATGGAAGTGCCGGGTGAAATGCGCGAGCAAATCCTTTTCATCATCCAAAATCACCTCGAAATGGCACGCTTTTCGCAGAGATACGATTTGGATGACCCCAGAACTGCCGAATCTTTTGCCGAATTCGTTGGCGACCCAGATAAGCTCGCCTACCTTTTTGTGCACACATACTGCGATGCCCGCGGCACAGCAGAAGGGCTCTGGAACGGCTTCAAAGACGGTCTCCATTCACGACTCTACAGGGACACGCTCCGTGTTCTTAAAAATAAGTCAGCGTTTGCCAAAGAAAACCGAGAGCGAAAGATGATCGTTTACAACGAGATACGGGAGAAGCACTTCGACGACATCTCCCGGGATGAGATAGAAGCCCATTTCAGTCTTCTCCCAGAGCGTTACTTCCTGCATCACAGCGCACGCGAAGTGGAACTCCATATTCGAATGATCCACAGCCTCCTGACCAATATTCAGGAAGCCGATTCACTCGGCTCGCTGGTTCCGGTCATCGATTGGGAGAATGATCAAGACCGTAGCATGACGGTGGTAAACGTCGTAACCTGGGACCGTGCGGGACTCTTTTACAAGCTGGCCGGAGCCTTCGCCTTAGCTGGGCTCAACATCATCAGTTCAAAAGCAATTTCTCGCACGGACCACATCACTATCGACACATTCTACGTCGTCGTACCGGGCGGAGGTGCAGTAACTGACGACAGGCCCAGAAAAATCTTCGAAGAGGCGGTGACCCATGCTCTCTTGCATAACAAAAATTTACTTCCGGAGATCAATGAGCAGGCTCGAAAAATTGAAGCCAAGAAGCGAAAGAGCTATAAATCGACCGAACAGCTTGAGGCGCCGATCACACCGCGTGTTGAAGTTTTTCATGAGCTCTCCCTGCGCCGAACTATCATCGAGGTAAAGGCGAATGACCGGCTGGGCTTACTCTACGAACTCACCCGATCCCTATATGAGAGCGGCTTCGACATCACCTTTGCACGCATATCAACGGAACGGGGTGTGGCGATCGACACCTTTTACATAGAAAGCGTTAACCCAGGCCAGAAGACCGATACTTCTAATTTGCTCACTCTCCGCGAATCTTTGAATGATTTGGTAGTGAGCAGAGAATCGCACCAGGCTGCCGACGCCTCCTAACCTGCGCCCTCGGCTATGCGACTTCAACGCTCCGATTACACGGCGATTGATGCGCTTTATCGCATCTCAAGTATCGTCAATGGCACCGAAGATCCTACGGAAGCGCTCAACATCATCCTAGACGAGGTAGTGAGTGTCCTCAAAGCTTCAAGCGCTTCTATTTCTCTGATCAACCCAGAGACAAATACGCTGAACATTGAGGTAAACACCGGGCTTCCGGCCGACCGCACCTCGATGTCCCTCCCATTAGGAAAAGGCATCACCGGCTGGGTCGCTCAAAGAGGCGAACCTGCATTGGTGGCTGATGTTTCGAAAGAGAGCCGCTATGTGGCTGTAAAATCATCTATTCGTTCTGAAATGGCGGTACCAATGGAGGATCAGGGTACGGTGATCGGTGTCGTGAATGTTGATTCGGAAGAGATTGGTGCGTTCAGCGAGCAAGACCTCAAGCTCCTTACTTTGCTCACCAACGAAGCTGCGAAGGTAGTCTCTCGCCTATGGATCATCCGCCAGCTTAAAGCCAAGGCGTCTCAGCTCCAGAGTCTCATCAATATTGCTGGCCGCATGGTAGCTAAGACAGAATTGGCAGAGATTCTCGTCGATATCGTACGCGAATCACGACGCCTCTTTAAATGCCGAATGTGTGCGCTCTATCTACTCAGTCCAGATGGAAAACAACTGAGTCTCAAAGCCTTGGTCGGAGATGATGATGAGACGATCTCTTTCAGCGAAACATTGGCCCTACCCGATTGTGTTATGGGCACTGTCGTGCATCTACAAAAACCAGTCGAAACAGCTAGTGTAACGCGCACAGAAGAACATCATTTTGCTGCATTTGAGCAACGCGATGCGCTCCATGCCATGCTGTCCGTCCCCGTGACTTTCGAGGAAGAACCCATCGGCGTGCTCAATGCCTATACCGGGCATCCACATAGATTTAATAATGACGAAAAGCGGCTTTTGAGCACTGTGGGACAGCTTGGAGCAGTCGCGATCCAAAATGCGCGTCTCTACAATCGTGTCTTTTCCAGTGAAGAGAGCCTCAGCAAGACCGAAAAACTGACGACCCTCGGCCTACTGGCCGCCGAGATAGCCCATGAGATCCGCAATCCGCTGACAGTTATTAAACTGCTTTTCGATGCGATGGACTTACAGTTTCCAGATCATGATGTTCGACGCCAAGATGCCACCGTCATCTCGGAGAAGCTAAATCAGCTTGAAGAAATCGTAAGCCGCGTCCTGCAATTTGGCAAAACACGGCAAGACATGCACGCCCGCTGGGAAGTCGACGCCGTTATCGAAGACACCATTCTTCTGGTGCGCCTGAAGCTGAAACAAAACCGTATTGCGATTATACACAAAGCATCGACCCACCCACTCCATGTCCAGTGCAACAAAGGTCAAATTCAACAAATGCTGCTGAATCTGATATTGAACGCCACTGAAGCGATTATTCAGAAAAGTGGAGCGCAGGGCCGTGCATCCCATAGCCGTATCACGATTGATACCTCGCAGCGAGAAATCGCGGGCGTAGACATGGCATACGTTACAATGAAAGACTCGGGAGCCGGAATCGCTGAGGAGATCCGAGAGCATATCTTTGACTCGTTCCTCACCGGCAAAAAAGACGGCACTGGGCTCGGCTTGGCTATTTGCAAACGCATTTTGAAGAGCCACCGGGGTGACATCGAGTTAATCGACTCAGGACCCGACGGTACGACTTTCGCTTTTTGGCTGCCGATCGCGTAATCAGCCCGACGGCAATCGCCCTCGCGATCACCCTTCAAAACGTCATTGCGCCTGGCACTCCTGGTCTCCCCCCTGAAGAGCATGGATGAATCTAGCTTGAAATGCGCGCACCCGAGGTGCATTGCCTGATGTGATTATCCAACCCTCGCCTTGATACCCTTTCCAGAAGACATGCGCACACTATTTATCCTCGTCATCGCCCTTAATCTCCTTTCAGCCAGCGAGCCCTATGCTCGCTTTGATTCCGAGATGATCGATGAATCATCCGGCTTTGTAAAAAGCAGACAATATGAAGACGTCTATTGGACCCATAATGATTCCGGTGATGATCCGCGTATCTTTGCCGTAGATCGCTCGGGAGCGCTCATCTCGCCTGATTGGGCTAAACGTTACGCGGGTCTGCGGATCCCTGATGCTGTAAACATTGATTGGGAAGCTATAGCAATCGATGACCGTGGGCATATTGCCATCGGAGCCTTCGGGAATAATGGTAACGCGCGACAAGATCTGGCTCTATACATCCTGACGGAACCAAACCCGCGAGCTATCACCAAAACCCGCACGCTTAAACAAATCCGCTTTCGCTATCCCGACCAAGACGCGTTTCCTCCAAAGCTGCGCAACTACGACGCTGAAGCTCTTTTCTTCGCAAACGGCAAATACCATATCATCAGTAAGAACCGCAGTGAGGGCCCAGCAAAGCTCTACACATTCGACAATTTGGACCCGATCGAAATCAACACACTACGCCTCGCCGAAACCTTTGAATTTGATGAAAAAGTAACCGGTGCTGACTATTCTGAGGAGCATCAAGCCCTCGCTGTCCTCACCTACACCTCCGCCTGGATTTTTCACTCGGAAGGATCGCGATTCTTCAGCGCTGATCCTATCAGAATTTCCCTCGAAAACACGAAACAATGTGAGGCAATCGCATTCGATGGGGATAAATAATTATCACAAACGAACAAGCAGAGCTTTTTGAATTTCCCTTTGCAAGCCGCTGAGAGCCGGGATCCGCAAGCTCAGACTCAACATTATCTTTCTTGAGTTCTGTGCAAATTCCGATTTCACCATATTTAGTGGAACCCTTCCTGCTGGGCTACACGACACAAACTACACACTATGAAACCTAACAAACTACAAAGCACTGCACTCTCCATATCGCTGGCCGCTGCTTCCGTTCTCTCCGCACAGGAAGAGGAAGAGATGATGGTCCTCGAAGTGATGGAGGGTTCGGGAGTAGCGATCGAAGAGAGCGTTCTCCCCACGACGCGACCATTCAATTCCGTCTATGGAACGGATCGCTCGATCCTCGAAACTCCTAGAAATGTCACCATCATCTCCCGTGAGCAGCTAGATGCTATAGCGATTAAGGATGTGCGCGACTTCACCAAACTGACATCGTCTTCATACACCAAGACAAACTTTGGTGCCCCCTCGACTCCTAACCTGCGTGGTGACGAATCAGACCTATACGTCAACGGAATGCGCCGCGGTCTATCTACCAACGGAAATGGACTGCCCATCAACTTTAACTCCGTCGAGTCGGTAAACATCGTCAAGGGCCCCGCTGGTTCAGTCTACGGCACCACTAACTACATAGGTGGTTACGCAGATTTGATCACCAAACGCCCCTACTTTGACGCTCCTGCTGGTGAGATCTCAGTGAGTGTAGCTCAGTATGACCAATATACGTGGAGCCTCGACTACGGCGCCCCCATTAGCGAAACCCTTGCATTTCGTGTGTCCTATGAGGGCAAAGAGTGGGACGGCTTCCACGAATTTTGGAAGAACAACTCTCACGCCCTCTACGGAGCCCTAACATGGCGCCCTAATGAGAACTACACCCTTGAAATCATGGGGGAATATTTTCAGGCAGATTACACCGAAAACTGGGGTGTAAATCGTGTGACGCAGGACTTGATCGACAACGGTCGTTATGTCATCAACAGCCAAACAGATGCTGAGTATGCTGCTTATGTAGCAACACTGGGTAACGGCAACTCGGTCTTCACTGGCGGGACCCCTGGTGTCGATTTCGCTTCTGTGTTTGGAGGCGCCGGGTTCGCGACTATCGTTCCCACCGATGGAACGACTGTTCCAGTCGACCGCAGTTGGAAATTGGCTGCTCCAGGAGACGATTCATTTGGTCGCTTCCTTTGGGCTCAGGCTATTCAAACCTACGATACCGGTGACTATGAAATCGTGAACAACACGCTTTTCCAATATCGCGACCGCGATACATTCAGCTCTTACCACTACTCAGAGTTGATGCGGGACAATTGGACGCTCACTAACCGCACGGAGTTCCGCACTGCCTACGATCTCACCGAAATGATCTCCATCGACTGGAATATCGGTCTGCGCTATCACTACCAAGACGTCTGGTCAGTTAACCACTTCTTCAACGAGCCCGCTAACTTCTGGGATTTGACTCGTGATCCTGACACACGCCGTGTGCCAGACCAAGGCTTTGCTGGATTCCCTATTATTCCCGACCAAGAGCCTCGTGGCATCTTGAGTAACTGGTATTATGGAGGCACCGGTGCCGATACACAGACATTTATGGTCGGTCCTTTCGCTCAGGCAGATATCCGCTTCGGCGATAAAGTGAGCCTCATCGCTGGTTACACTACCGACTACATCGAAACCAAACAGTCCGACCCCGTGACCGGTGCCGATGAGCTTGAAGGAGACGGTTGGTTGCCAAACTGGAATGTCAGTGGCGTCTACAACGTTACCGAAGGCGTGTCAGTCTATGCTACCTACAACTTCAACGAAGTAATCGCCAGTGACACTGGAGGACGTATCGATGTTCAAGACTTCGATAACGCTCCTGAAAGCGAACTGATCGAGTTCGGAGTTAAATTCAGCCTCCTCGAAGATACACTCTTCATCGGAGCTGCATACTTCGACTTCAACAACATCACTGTGAACCAAGACGGTTCAGTCGATGAGCGTGAATTCGAAGGTTTCGAAATCGAGGCAAACTACCAGCCGAACCCAAACCTATGGTTGACTGTAGGATACTCTTATATCGACTCTCAACGTACTGCAGGTTTCTTCGCCTCGCCTTACACGATCGACCGTGCTGATGAAACTGGAGGATATTATGTGTCACCTCTGTTCCAAAGCCCTGATGGTTTCGTAGAAAACCCTGGTGTTCCCGAGCATACAGTCAATGCGCTAGTGAGCTACAAATGGGACAATGGATTTGGCCTTCGTGCAGGATTCCAAGGCTGGGGAGAGATGAACTCCGGCTACGGAGGTTACCCTATCTCAGTATTCGATGTGACGGATTTCTTCGGCAATGGATCGTTCGAAATCGAGGCAAACACGGCGCGGCTCCCCTTCCAGTATGAGATCGACCTAACAGCGTTTTACGAATACGAAAACTGGTTCTTCAAAGCGACCGTCTACAATGTGACCGACGAGGATAACTGGGATGTAAACAATTCCGGTTACGGCAACGGTTCCATCGTGGCACGTGCCCCAGCACGCTGGGAAGGCACAGTTACCTACACTTGGTAAATTAAAGGAACAAGGCTGAGGGCTATTCGACCTCACCTCCTCTATATCTCTTTTGATCCTTTAGCCCCGGTCGATCCGACCGGGGCTTTTTCGTACCAATCTGCGAGCGACCAAGCAGCAAAGAGAATCACTTACAATTGAACGTCCTCGCTTTTACTTCGTCTGAGACGGCAGTCCATCCTCCGCATGTATCGCTGCGTTACTCTTGTATTCTTCTTAATTACCCTCTGTTTAGCTTCATTGCGTGCGCAGGATTCTACACCTGCTGGCTTCCCGTTCGCGCCTGGAGAAAAGCTCTATTATTCCCTCAAATGGGGCCCTTTTATGGTCGGTGAGGCTATACTCGAGGTTGTCGATATCGTAGATGAATTTGGAGAACCTGCCTACCACATCACTTTTGATGTGCGCACGAATGACTTCGCTGACAATTTTTACCGCGTACGTATCCTCATCGAGAGCTACCCGAATCTCGATATGACGCGCAGCACTCACTACCGCAGTGATCAGAAAGAAGGTGACGAGGATAAGAGCTTTGATGTCACCTTTGATTGGGAGAACCAGACGATCATCCGGGATGAAGGGGATAAAACCCGCGATCCACTGCATCCTGAGCATCCACTACACGACCCGCTATCGATACTGTTCTATTTCCGCACCCTGGATTTGGGCACGCATACCAGCATCCCACTCCCGGCGACCGATGGTAAGAGAATGATCGATGTCGATGCCGCAGTCATCGGATCCGAACAGATCAAAGTCCATGCAGGGACCTTCGATACCATCCGAATCCAACCCAATCTTAAAGACCTCGGCGGTGTATTCAAAAAGAGTAAAGATGCGGCTATGGACATCTGGTTTAGTGATGACGAGTTTCGCTATCCCGTCCGCCTAAAGTCGAAAGTACGTGTCGGTAGTTTTCGAGCAGACCTGCGACGTATCGAGCGCGACGGTGAAATAATAGAGATTTCTGATGACCCAGATCACAGCGATACATCAAAGAGCAGTAGACGTTCACGGGCACGACGCTAGTTTGTTAGAAAGAAAATGGATAAAAGACTTCGCTGGCTTCTCATCGGCATAGCCACCCTTACCGTCGCGGCGGGATTGATTCTATATCCTTACATCCCTCAATTCATCGAAACTGCGAAAGAGTGGGCAAACTCCCTGCGGACAGTGCTTACCGTCGTGCCTCTTTGGCTCTACGCATTGGCATTTGCCATCCTCCCGTCCCTGGGCTTCCCACTCACCTTCTTTTATTTATCCACTCCCCTGATGATTGAGAATGTTGCGCTCGCGATCGTTTTTGCGCTTTCTTGTGTGCTTGTAAACTCAGGTGTAACGTATGCTCTGGGCCGCTATCTTGTCAGATCTTGGGCTAACAGACTCTTGGAGAGAAGGTCTGTTCGCATCCCTGAAATTTCAGCCAACAATGAGAATAGTATTAACCTGCTTGTACGCGCCTCCCCGATTCCTTGGCTTTTGCAGAATCTGGTTTTGGCCATCGGAGGGGTTAGATTTATTCCCTACCTCTTTTGGACACTCATCATCCAAAGCATCGCCGGCAGCACCTTCATCATTGGCGGTGACTCTGCCTTGGACGGAAATTGGATGATCATGTTCGCAGCTGCAGCCACGTTCGCCGCTGTTTCTTTGGGTTTTTCAACGTGGAGAAAAAAAATGGCAAACCGCGAAAAAGCAGCGTGATACCATGCCACTGATCATAACCTAGCGCAGTTCAAGTCCTTCGCTGTCGTCTCCACGCGGCCGCGGTTGTACCCTGTGACAACTTGAATGCTCGCGAAAATGCGGCTCCACAGCTGTACCCGACCGCAATCCCTATCGACTCCAACGAGAGCTCAGTCTCCTCCATGAGCTGCATCGCACGTTGCATCCTCAACTCGCTGAAATAAACCTGTGGGCTCTGTCGGGCTTCTTCCGTGAACAACCGGCGGAAATGAGCTAACGACATGCCTAAGGCATCTGCAGTTTCAGCCACCCCTACGCCCAGATGAAGATGCTCCCGGAACCACGCAACTCCATCCGAGATCTGATGTCGACTGCTTCTTCGCTTCGTAACAGTAACATTGGGTTTGTCTAAATAGGACCCCAAAGTCCACAGAACGCGTTGAGAGAGGATGAGCCTGTTTCCACCCGACCGCATCATACGTCGCGTATGCTGTGCAAGCTGAGTGAGGTCCATACAGTCTTGCTCAGATAGCTCTGTTATCGAGTAGGGAACGGAAGACAGATTCAGGCTGCTCATAATTGGATTCGGAAGGGAATCAAAATGAAATACTACTATCTCACAGGACTCCCCTCGCTCTCCGCCCCAGCCGTGTGCATATTCAGCAGGGAACACACATAACGACCCGCTTAACAACTTACGTTCACCACCTCCATCTAGGAGTAACTTACAGGAACCAGAGGTCACCACTTGGAATTCCCACCGGCTGCGGCGATATGGATACAAGGGATTTTCGCCGTAAAGACGCAACCCATAGTTTGTGTAAAAGAGCCCAGAATACTCCATGAGCGATTATGTTAAATATAACGAAGTATCAGTCAATGACTTAGCAGATATTGATCATGTATGTTTCCTACATGTTAAATTCTACACTTAGCAAATACCCTCTCGGACTATGCGGAACACTGAGCCAACTTAAATCTGTTGAAGATCTTGGCTTTGATTATCTGGAGCCGGCTGTCATGGAGCTGCTGAAACCTTTCGAGGACGATCAAGTTTTCCACGATAGCCTCAAAGAGATCCATTCATTCAGCACCCCTTTTAAGGCCTGTAATTGTTTCATCCCCGGAAATATGAAGCTCTGCGGCGCGATAGATACCCTGCAACAAAGAAAATACGTCGAAACAGCATTAAGACGTGCTGAATCCTTGGGAATCAAGACCATCGTGTTTGGCTCGGGAAAAGCGCGCAACGTGCCTGAAGGATTAGATCGTTCAATTGCTCGCGAGCAGATTATTGAATTCGCTGCAATCGCTGCCGAAGTGGCTGCTCAACATGGAGTCACAATTGTCGTCGAGCCCCTGAACCACCGCGAGTGTAATATTCTAAATACCCTCAGTGAATCGGCCGAAGTAGTTGAATCGGTCAATCACCCAAATTTACGGCTCCTGATAGATACCTTTCACCTGTTCGTAGATGATGATTCCGTTGAGGATATTATTCGTTACGGATCACTTATCCATCATGTGCATGTCGCCACGGGTGACAATCGCCTACCTCCAAATGCTGAACCCTGTAATTTTGATCCAGTTTTGGAAGCTTTAGAAAAGATAGAATACGCAGGCTCTGTCTCGATTGAGGCCAGATGGAATCCGGAGCACCTGCCGCAAGCTCTTGATTTCATGCGAGGCATGATAAAGTAACGGCGGCGAAGGTTCTGCCCTTCTTCTCTTGCCGAGGATAGAAAATAACTCAGCCTTGGGGGAATAATGCTCTCTAAACTGAGTCGCTACATCCACCCTATGAATTGTTATGCCCTGGCAGCGACAATCCTAACTCAATCCTTAGCCGTAGCTCAGAGAAGCGACATCATCCCTGGTATCGATTACATGCCGCCGGGAGATTTGGAACAAGTCCAAGCAATGGTTCCAGGCGCAGAAACACTCGATGGTGGGATACGCTTTCGAGTCGATGCACCCGGTAAAGGTTCATACATAGAAAAGGGCAACCGTGTCGAAGCTGTCTACACAGGCCGCCTACTCAATGGAAAGATCTTCAACCGCAAGTCGATTAGCTATCACACCTACTGGTTTACAGTAGGCGCCGAACCGCGTCAGATCATCCGTGGCTGGGAGCGCGTCATGCCACTCATGCAAGAAGGAGGTCGCTACACCGTCGCGATTCCAGCCCATTTCGCCTACCGCGAAAAAGGGCGCCGTGGACAGGTCCCTCCCCACGCTACAGTCGTGTTTGAGATCGAGATCTTGACGGTGAGACGGTGAGACAAGAAGCGACATTTCGGCGTTAGCGATCATCCAAGCTCAATCGGTCACACCCTACCTTGAATCCACGAAAAAGAATCTGAGCCAATCCCTCAAATCTGCGGAGACATAAGCATTTTGTGCATCCCGTCGAGATCGCGTTCGTATCCTACCCAATCTCGATTACGATCGTCATTTAACATGAAAAGTCGAATGTGGGTATTAACCACAACGGCTACCCTAGCGGCGGCGGAGCGCCGCTGCTACAATTCTTCCTCTTTAGCTGTTTATCAGCTTTCATTCGCGAATGCTCCTCACCTGGACCCGTTTGCGCCTCTTCTGGCGGACTACAAACGCATCAGATCAGCAGTCTCTTCAGCTTTGCGCATGACGCGCAGGAAGTTTTCACCCCAAAGCTTCGCAATATCGCTCTCGGAGTAGCCGCGGCGCACAAGTTCGAGAGTAATCTGGCCCATTTCGCTGATGTCCATGACTTCGTTGACACCTCCACCTCCGTCAAAGTCCATCCCGATGCCCACATGATCAATACCAGCTACTTTAACAGCATGGTCCACATGGTCGATAAAGTCTGCTAGTGAGGCGCGTGGCTGCGGAAACTTCCCCTCGATGTCCGCGCGACGACGCTGAATCTCTTTCCGCTTCTCTGGATCTGTGATGGTCCACCAGCGAGGAAACTCGGCACTGAAAGCCTCCATAGCAGCTTGGCGATCGGGTGATGCTTCCGGTAACTCCGCCAGATACGCACTGTATCCGTTGATCTGAATCACACCACCATTCTCAGCAAGGGCTTTCAGCATATCGTCCTTTAAATTCCGCGGGTGTGAAAAAACGGCGTCGACGGAAGAATGACTGGCAATAATTGGCGCAGTTGAAACTTCAATCGAATCCCAGAAGGTCTCGTCCGATGTGTGGGATACATCAACAACGATCCCGAGTCGGTTCATCTCTTTCACAACGTCGAAACCAAGTTCACTCAGACCTCCATGCTCCGGGCCGTTAGGATCGGTCGACGAATCAGCAATGTCGTTGTTCGTGAAGTGACAAAGCGTGATATAACGCACGCCCATTGTATAAAATTCGCTGAGCAAACTCAGATCATTTCCCACTGGATATCCGTTCTCAATTCCGATGTAGATCGCACGTTTGCCAGCCTTTTCAATTCGATAGGCCGCATCTGCCGTGGTAGCCAATGCCACGATGTCGCTGTTTTCCTCTATAGCAGAATGAACTTTTTCAATCATCGCTACAGCACGCTCTTTGGCCGCTCCATTTCCCTCCGGAGTGCGTGGGCCCTGGGAAACGAAACAGGCGAAAAAGACCCCATCCATGCCACCTTCGATCATACGAGGAAAATCCACCTGGGCCATGTCCGGGACCCACTGGTGGCGCTCAGCCACATCCAGACCACGCATCATGACCATCGGCGTGTCAGCGTGGGTGTCCATAGTAAGAACACGCTCGTGTATTTCAGCAGCCTTACGTGCGAGATCGAGCTCCGATATCTCCGCTTGAACTAAACCAGGTAAACTTACCGAGAGACAGAAAAGGAAGAGGGAAAAATATTTGTTTTTAGGCATTATACAGAGTTAGCAAAGCTCGCGCCAGGCATTGGCCCTCCTCCAGAGATCTATACCTTAGTTCACAGCCATCCCATAAGACCTGATGGCGGAGATCAAACCTGAGTATTGATGGGCTGTAGCGGTTGATCGTGTCTA
>JABSRG010000068.1 GCA_013215165.1 Opitutales bacterium
AGACACGATCAACCGCTACAGCCCATCAATACTCAGGTTTGATCTCCGCCATCAGGTCTTATGGGATGGCTGTGTATCCTATCCTGTATTTCCGCCGAGGGTCCTGTGATACAAACTTTCAGCCTCAACCCGGATTATGCAATCGATCGCTGTAAGACAGCCGATTGTTTTATAGGACCTACCCTCATGAATTTGCCGCTAAAACCACCAGCTGAGAAGCTTATCAATCTGGTTTGAAAAAGAATTTATTCGCGTGAATTCGCGTCCATTAGCGGATTATATCATGGGTGCCGATAAAGTCGGCTGATCCCACCATCCGGGCACCTGTCTACCCGAGCTTCTTAAGCAGATTTTTGGCGCTTTTTGATATCTTCGAATTCTTCTTTTTACCGCCTCGGGGCTTTTGCTGTGTGACTGGCTTCTGAGGCCCGACAGCCGCCTCCAGGTTGCTTTGGCGGATTTGGTCGAGGACTTCCTTGCGATAGATAGTGACCTCTCGAGGAGCCTTGATGCCCAGCTTTACGCTGTCACCCTCTACTTTGGTAACGATGATCTCTACATCGCTGCCGATGACGATGGCTTCGTCTGTTTTTCGCGTGAGAATTAACATCTTACTCCTCTCCTCCCTCTTCAGCCTCGTCGAAGAGCAGATGGCGTGCGGAGTATCTTTCGTAATTCTGAATAATCACCTGCTTACCCTTGCCTGTCCTACGGTTGACCACGATCGGGCCAACGAGGTTTGTGTAGATTTTCCGGCCTGATGGCTCGTTTTTAATGATGACGATGTTGAGAATTAAGACTTCGGAAGCGTCTTGAATAGACAATTCTTCAACATCGGCCTGCATCAGTTGGATGGCATAATCTTCGACGATGCCGTTGGGTTGGATGACAATGAAAGAAAGATCAATGTCCGCGGTGGAACGCAGCCACATGAAGGGAAGTTCCTCTTCATCGTAGATCACATCCACCCGTGTCATCTCCGGGAAGCCAACGAGGCCTTTCGGGATGTGGAACTCATTGCTGCCTTGCTTGAGCTCAGCTCCCTGGACGGGGTTTTCAGTATCGTATTTCATGAAAGTGCCTTATCAATATCGCCCGATCATCACTTGGCTTGAGTGAATATAAGTGACGATGTTTAAATGAAGTCAAAGAGGCTGCGTTGTAGGAGATCGGCGCTGGTGGCCAGGGCTGCTTGATAGGCAGTTTCTGCTTGGGAATACTCGATCGCTACAGCAGCAAGATCCGCGTCGACATCATCGCCGATCCGCTGGTCTGCTCTGAGAAATGCAAATTCGTCGAAGCGCATCGTGTTTTCGATGCGAGCCTGGATCCCCGCCATTTCACCGAGGCCTTCCACTAGATTATTTTCGTCGACAAAAAGGTCGTCAGCCACGGCTGTTACGGCTGCAGCATCCTCAGCGACGAGGCCATCACGGACCGCGATTAGGTTGGCAAACAGGGTCTCAATGTCCGCATTGCGCGTGGGATCCATAAAGCCGGAAAGTGTGCTGTTATCCGAGATATTCACCGCGGCCGTATCCGTATTCCCCACATAGGCCACGGCAGTGATCGCGCCGGAGCCATCCCGTGTCACATCGAATGGGGGAGTATCGGTGGCGGTTCCGGCAAATACATGCTGCCCCATGTAGGTGTAGTTTGCGCGCTCAACCATCTCTTCGAGAAGCTGGTTCATCTCAGCCGCATAGGGAACGAAGTAATCGTCGGCCACCACTGAGCTGGACAATAGGGTAATCTCTTGGCCACGTGCGGCGATCTCCTGCATGCGCTCGACTTGAGCAAAGGAGGCTTGGGAGGTTTGCTGGACACGCTCTTGGTTGCGGCGGTATTGAGTGAGCTCACGCTTCTCAGTTTCGTTACGCATCACACGTTCAGTGGCTGCGGGGTCATCAGATATGGAGCTGAGTCGCTGGCCCGTGCTGATCTGTTCCTGAAGTTTGACCTGACGCTGGCGGAGATTGCTCAGCTGGGTCATCATATTGTCTTGGACGTTGATATTGGGAACTCGCATTGCTGGCTTAGAAATAAGTTATAACAACTCAGAAGGAGCGGACGAGTTCTTCGAGGAGTTCGTCCATAATAGAAATGACACGGGATGTCGCTTGATAAGCACGCTGGAATCGCAATAAGTCTGCGGCTTCTTCATCAAGGTCGACTCCACCGACTTTCGCGCGCTCGTTACCCAGCATAGTCTGGATGTAATCCTGGTTTTCGCTGTTTTGTTCGGCAACCGCAGCGGCTTGGGCCACACGACCCGTCACATTCACAACAAAGTCACCAAAGGTGCCGTCAATAGCGTCCCCTCCCCCTGTGCTAAAGGTCGTATTTCGCAGAGCATATATGGCCTGAACCACATCATTGGCACCGGCATTCGCGGTCGCAGAGGTAGCTAAAGTCGACGGGGTCAAGGCCGCATCGAGTGAGATCGTGGCTGCAGTTGTGCCAGCGGGATCAAAAAAATCGGTGGGATAAGCGCCATTGACCGAGGTAACGAGCTGACTAGCCAGATTATTCAAATCTGTCTGCAAATCTGCCAAACCACCATCGCGGAAATCTAGGTAGGCCTGAGCGCGACCCGAGCTGGGACCCATGACTGTAGCCCCAGTCCCGAAAACGATGTTAGTGCCATTAAAAGAGAATTCTCCATTCACCACGCCGCGCTCCAAGACCGTAACGGGCGCCCCGACGCCATTATCCACAGACACCGAGATCTGACCGAAGGAATCCGCGATGACCGCCGTCTCAATGTCCATGATCTCCGACAACTTCTCCACCTGTTGTTGGCGTGCATCACGCAGGTCAACGGCCGTCAGATCTCCTGACCTCATCTCGATCGAGGCGATCTCTACATTGAGGGCAGCTATCTGGTCGATGATATCGTTGGCAACGGCGAGTTCATTATCAAGGCGCTGATCAATGTCCGTCGCAAATGCTGATAGATTACTGGCGACATCGTTTAACTGCACGGTCAACGACTCGGCCTCCTGTAGAGTCACGGCACGCAGTGCCACCTCAGAGGGATTTGCCGCCAGCTCTGACATGGAATTAAAAAATGAGTCGAGGCGTTCGTTCAGACCTAAGGTGGATGAGTCTAGATCGGTTATGCCATCCAACGATCCTGCGTCGCTTGCGCGATTAATATCCTCACCCCAGTAGCCCACCAGCTGACGATTCATGTCGTCGGTAGCCTTAGCGTATTCCGTCTGGGAAGTTTCCCGAACGATTTGCCCGTCAATCAGTGCATCCCGAAAACTATCAAATTTTCCAGTTTCGATCCCCATGCTCTGCACCTGATCCCCAATCACAATATTTCCGCGATCCACCACCTGCATACGCTGACGCGCATACTCAGGATTATTTACATTCGCTATATTCTTACCCGCGGCTTCGATGGATCCACGGTGAACGCTCAAGGCCCGCGTCTGGTTGTAAATATTACCGATTAGAGACATGAAAGTGGGGAAAGGATCAGCAGGGTTTATCCATAAAAGGGTTTAGGCAGAGAGCTCCACGGCACCGGGGTTCGAGGCGGATTTACTCTTCATCGCACCGCGATTCGTGTATGTTTTTGTGGGCTTCAAATCGGGGCGCATGTAGCCAAGAATCTCATCGGTGATCGCCGATAAGCGGCGCAGGAGCAGACGGTTCTGATCGAGCTTTTGCTTCGACTTACGGATGAGCTGATTCACCTCTTCGGTGAGTGACACGACCATGGGTCGCATGGGTTTCGGAAAAAACTGGGCGAGTGCGGAGATGCGTTGATCAGGATCGACTTCCCACGCTCCAGCCAAATAGGCAACCACCTTCTGGCGCGATTCTTTGATTAACGAATTAGCCTCGGCCTGAGACTCGATTTCTTTGTTTATCTGCATCAAGCCTTCAGTGTCGCGATCGAGGATACATTCCTGTTGCTGGCCAAGGAGATTGAGCAATCCACCGTACTCCTGAAGCTCTGTCCTTAGTATGTTTACCAGCTCCTGGCAGAGACTCGGTGCATCCATGCTATCTAGAGATTTCATTGGCTGCTATCTGGGTTAGATTTTGCGTGTTGGGTTACTGCGGCCTGCAATGAAGTGGTGATTCCCACGCCCCCACTGCGCGTCATACTGTCGGCCATCACATCGATTAGGTAGGAGCGGTAGATGTCGTTGGCAGCAGAGTTTTGGACCATTTCGCTCTCGATGAGGGGTTCTAGCGATTCTTTAAGGAGCTGCCTCACCATCACGCCTTCGAACTGGCGGGTCGCCTCCTGGATTTTGGCCTCTTCGGTGATGTGCTTCGAATGGACCATTTCCTGGTAATTCGCGACATCTAGGCCGACGGGTGAGATGTTATTCATAACAATTCCAAAGGGGTATGATTGGCAATCAGTTCAAAATGAGTTCGGCTTGGAGAGCGCCGGCGCGCTTGAGGTTTTGCAGGATAGCGATCATCTCGCGCGTGGTGACGCCCAAAGCATTGAGCGCGGTAGTCAGGTCTTCAATCGACGGGTATTCGGGTAACACTTGGAACCCTCCAGTCGACTCGTTGACTTGAGTGGTCTGAACGGGCGTTGCAGTCGTCTCGCCATCACTGAGTGGCAAGGGTTGGCTGACATTCGTATCGTTTGTAATCGTGATGGTCAGCGAACCGTGACTGACCGCGATAGTCGAAATACGCACTTCCGACGTGGCAACGATGGTGCCGGTGCGCTCGTTGATAATGATCTTGGCGGCAGTGTCAGGACGCACCTGGATGCTGCCCATCTCTGCGAGAAAATTCATGGTCTGACCGAGGTAAGCTTCCGGCAGATTAACGTTCACTGTCGCATAATCGACCGCCTGGGCTGTGGCGGGAAAGTGGATGTTGATCGCGTCGGCCATACGCACTGCCGAGGTGAAGTCAGCATTCCGGAGCACGAGGTTGATCGAGTGGTTATCGGCGACGAGCTGGGTGTTGACGGTGCGTTCGATAATTGCGCCGTTTGAAATAATGCCGACCGTCGGATGATTCTGTTGGACTGAGGATCCTCCTTCGCCCCCGCCCCCACCGAGGAAACCTCCCACAGCAACCGGACCTTGAGCCACAGCATAGACCAACTCGTCTGCACCGAGAAGCGGTGTCTGCAGTAAGATGCCGCCTTGAAGCGTATCTGCGTCACCCAGCGAAGACACAGTGACATCGATCCGGCCCCCTTCTCGAATGAAGGGCCCAATCTCAGCCGTGATCATGACCGCAGCGACATTAGTCGCTTGAACCGCGTCTGCCGGAACGGCGATACCAAAACGTTGGAGCGTATTGGAAATACTCTGGATAGTATAGGTGAGCGTAGAATCGCCGGTGCCCGAAAGACCCACAACGAGGCCATACCCCACCAATTGGTTATCTCGGCTACCTTCGACGAAAGTCAGGTCCTTGATCCGGGTCCCATCCGCGGCTTGAGCCGCGATAGGGGTCCCGATCAGTGCGAGTAGCAAGCTCGCGAAAAAGAGGTTGAAGGCACACCTGTAGCCACGCCGCTCTGTCGGCTCGCTGTCTGCGGTTTCAACCCATGCATCCCTCACACGGCGACGGAGCGCCGCGGCTACATCAGTTGAGAGTTTTTGAAAGTGGGAATGCATAGCGAGGAGGCGGGAAAATCAAAATGGGTTGACGAGGTCGTTCAGTTTACTCAGCCAGCCCTTGCGCTGGGCGTCGGTGATTGCTCCGGCTGAAATAAACTCCACGGTAGCGTCAGCGACACGGCTGGATAGAACGGTGTTTGCAGCGGTGATGTCTGACTTGCGCACCACCCCGCGCAGAACGACCCACTGGCTCTCGCCGGCGAAGCTCACTTTGCGCGCCCCCTCGACCACGAGGTTTCCATTCGGGAGACGATCGATTACGAGGACGCTTGCCCGCGCTGTGACCGCTTTGCTATCAGATATCGAGCCGCCGCCGTTGAACGAGTTGGAACCATCAATCTGAGTTCCAGGGAGAGCCCCATTCACCGATCCGAAAGCACTGGCAGCCAGTGGAAACAGCCATTGGGTGACTGAGTTATCGATCGACATATCCTTGGTCGTCGTGCTGTTTTGGCTTGAGCTGCTGGTGCTACTCTCGTCGATAACTATGGTGAGGATATCGCCCACCGCGCCGGCTCGGTGGTCGGCAAACATGCCGCGTTCATTATTTGAATTCTTTAGCCAGAGGGACTCTGCATAGGATAGTGACGGTCCCAAGCAGAGCCCCCCGGCTAACGCAGCGGTACGAATATACCGCGTTCCTTGGATGAGGACATCTCTGACGGAAATTTTCATGGAAGGAAATTGGAGGTTTTTAAAAAACTACTTGGACAGTCTTCTCCCGAATCACCCGGGCCTGGAAAGACTTGTTAGAGGTCGTATTGCGGACCGTGATGAAATCACCAGCCGCGCCGTTTTCGAGGGCGAGCGCCTTCATGTTGATCTGAAGGGTGCCTTCGCTGACCAGTACATCGACGCTGTCTCCACGACGGACGTGGGGGCGAAGTGTAATATCGCGCCAGCTTAAAATTCGGTCCGACGCAATCCCTTGACGCACCTCATACTGAGCTAAATCAACACTGGTAGGGACGATGTCAGAACGACTCCGTAACAAATCAATGCGGCGGATCTCCATGACGTCTGCGCTCAGCGGCTGACGTTTGGCCATGGGGAATGTGGATCTCCAGGCATCGACCCAAAGTTCGCAATTCACCACACGAGACAGCTCACCAACTGTTTTGCCCGCACTGATGAGGCGCAAGCGGATCGGCGAAACAGATTCAGGACCGTCTTGCGGCGCTCGTACTATGTCGACGTCCCAATCAATGCTGGACACGCGATACGGGCGCCAGTTGCGAGCCATCGTCACCCGAAAGTCTCCAGAGATTTGGTAGTGCTCCTTTAGTTTTTCGCGAAGGATCGAAGTCATCTCAAACTCTCGAATGTATACAGGCTCGTCACGTATGACCTCCGCCTGTGCAACGAGAGCGGTAGCCTCGCGTGTTGCCGGCACCTCCACTTGCTCGACAACACGCGATTCGGCTACGCGTTCCTCCTCTATGCGAATGACGTGGTTGATATCTGACAAAAAGTCCGTGAGCGGTCCGGTGCGGGTCGCTGCGGCATGACTAGCGGCAAAGACTGCTACCAGGAGAGCCAAAAAGCCTTTCCAAGGTCGTGCTATCATCGTCCTACCTATCGTTTGAGTTGGCCCACGTTACGCAGCATCTCATCGGATGTAGTGATGGACTTGGAGTTGATCTCATAGGCGCGCTGAGCGACGATCATATTGACCATCTCTTGCACCACATTGACGTTGGACATCTCTAGAAAACCCTGGCGCAAGCCACCGATCCCATCGTTCCCAGGGTTACCCGTTGCCGGGGCACCGGAGGCCGGAGTTTCCTCGTAGAGATTACCTCCGAGGCTACGCAGGCCGCTGGGATTGTTAAAGCGAGTCAGCTGAATCTGGAAGGTGGTATCCCCCCCAGGTGTCTGGACAGTGACTTCGCCTGTCGGAGCGACGCTTACGCCGGTAGCATTTACCGATACTTGGCCAAACCCGCTCAAAACTGTATGCCCGTCAGCCGTCACCACCTGGCCGTTGGCATCCAGTTTAAACCCTCCATCACGGGTGTAGGCCGTTGAGCCATCAGGACGCTGTATTTCAAAAAATCCGTTGCCATCGATCGCCATGTCGAGGCGTTCGCCCGTCTGTGTGAGCTGGCCTTGTGTAAAAATTCGTGCTGTCGATACCACACGGGCACCATTTCCTAACTCCACACCAGCAGGGACGATGTTTCCTCCCCCAGCTTCGCCTCCGACGGGACGCGCATCTTGGTAGAGCAGGTCCTGAAATTCGATTTTCTGCTTCTTGAATCCAGTCGTGTTCACGTTCGCGATATTGTTCGCGATGGTGTTGAGGTTGAGCTGCTGCGCCTCCATGCCGGTGGCGCCTGAATAAAGTGACAAGTTCATAGAAGGTGGAGATTATCGGTTAGGTGGAGCCAATTGCTGAATGGCCTTGTCCAAATGCTGATCGTAAGCGGTGATGACTTTAGCATTAGCCTCATAGGCCCGAGACGCCTGGATCATGTTTACCATTTCGCGGATGGGAGACACATTGCTGTTTTCAACAAATCCCTGAAGCACTTGGGCATTCTCAAGCTCTTCAATCGCCCCTGCACCCGGCTCAGTCTCGACGAAGCCCCCGTCGGCCATCTTCAAATTGTCCTGGTTCATAGGCTGCAAAATACGGAGCTGGCCGATCACATTGCCGTCTTGGTTGATTTCACCGTTGGCTCCCACGCTGAACGCTCCCAATGCCTGATCTATATTGATGGCTCCGGTAGTGCCTTGGACTTCAAAACCATTTTTGTCTACTAGGACACCTTCAGCGTTGATCTTAAACTGGCCGTCACGGGTGTAGAATGATCGTCCAGCAGGATTTTGGACTTCGAAAAAACCCTCACCCTTTATCGCGAAATCGAGCGGATTGGATGTGGGCTCCATCATGCCCATGACCATAGAAGAACGATGGCTCATCGCCGGGAAAATGTTTTGTCGGAGATCTTGATTACCCAGCTCAGACCCGTCTGCTGCCTGTTGAACCTTGTGCTCAAACGCGGCGCGCTGAGCTTTATACCCCTTCGTAACGCTGCTCGCTACATTACGCGACGTAATGGCCTGCCAATCCTCGATCGAGGTAAGGGCTGCTGCGTTCTGATAGACTCCAATATTCACGCCGCAGTTCAAAGCAACGCAAATGCCAGTTACTTAAAACATTGATTTACAAACACTTAAGATTTTATCAAATCTTAAGTGTTAAATTTTTCCGCAGACCAGGGAAGATTTTACCTGACGTCCCCAAATTTCAGATCAACCGTGCTCACGCAGAAATTCTTCTAAGCCCGCGGCCATTTTTGGACCGATTCCAGGGACTTCAGCAATCTCATCGGCTGTCGCTGCTTTGATAGCAGGCAGAGATTTAAAATGCTCGAGCAGCGCGGCACGCCTCACCTTCCCCAGACCTGAAAAGTCATCCAGGATCGTTTCCTTAATCTTTTTGCTTCGGAGTTCAGCGTTAAATGTGTTGGCAAAACGGTGTGCTTCATCGCGGAGTCGTTGGAGGAGCCTCAAGGCCGAATCGTGGTGTGACAGTTGGAGCTCCCCCCGTTCGTCGGGAAAAATAATGGTCTCGAGCTTCTTCGCCAGACCGATCAAGGGAGGGGGCTCGAGTCCCAGAATCAGAAAAGCCTTCACGGCAGCAGTCACCTGCCCCGCCCCCCCATCGATCACAACGAGGTCCGGCATGGGCTGCCCTTCGCGATCCAGACGACCATAGCGCCGCCCGACAACCTCTTCCATAGCTCGAAAATCGTCGTTGCCTTCAAACGACCGAATCTTGAAGCGGCGATAACGTTTCTTGTCCGGCTTGCCGTCGCGAAAGTGGACCATAGACGCGACGGTGAAAGATCCTGAAATGTGAGAAATGTCGAAACACTCGAGTGTCTTAATTCCCTCCCCGATCTTAAGATGGTCTGCGAGGGATCGGAGTGTGTCTCCAAGATCTTCGAGACCGCCAGGATGATTCCGGGTAAACTTACGCGTTTTCGAGAGCGTGGCGCGCATCGCATTCACGGCATCCCGCAACTCGGCAGCCTTTTCAAATTCTAGATTTTCCGCGGCCTTGGCCATCTCCTCTTCGAGATCCGTGAGCCATTCACGATGCCGTCCCTCAAGGAATGCGCACGCCTCCTCCAAGCGTTCTTCGTATTCCTCTGCAGTTACCTCATTAGCATGACCGTAAATCTCCTGTCTGGCATCGTCGTAAAGCCGCCAAATACCATTCTCTTGTTTAGCAGGGCTGGCATCCGCCAGTAGAATCCCGAACTTGCGACGCATCTGACCCAGTGTTTTGCGTAGCAGGCCTGATTGAGCGAAAGGGCCGAAATAGAGGCTACCGTCCTCGCGCCGATTTCTTGTGAGCCTGAAGCGCGGCAAGGTCTCCGAACGATCCACCCGTACGAGTAGAAAGCGCTTGTCGTCAGTAAAGTCTGTGTTGTAGCGAGGCTTATATTCCTTGATCAACCGCCCTTCCAGCAGCAGCGCCTCGGCCTCTGATTTTACCTCGATTGTATCGAAGGTATAGATGAGCGAGAGCATCGCGCGCACCTTGGGCTGTGCGATTGAGAAACGCCGAGACGCCTGAAAATAAGTCGAAACCCGCTTTTTTAGGTCTTTGGCCTTACCCACATAGAGCACCTGGCCCAAGCGATCTTTCATAAGATAAACGCCAGGACGATGCGGCAGGCGACGCACTTGTTCCTTCAAGTCAGTTTCGGATTTTTCTTTCAAGCGAGGTTGAGTCGGGGAAATTTATTAACTCCTTATGAAAGGATTACTAATGCTGTCTGTAACAAACCCAATTCAATGGAGCGAAAACCGCGCATAGAGATTATCAACCTTGGAGATGAATTACTCAACGGGATCCGTTTGAATGGGCATCTGACTTACCTGGGTGAAAAATTTGCTGAACGCGGTTTAACCATTGCAAGCGCGAGCATCATTCGTGATCGCCCCAATGACGTAAGGCCGGAGTTTTGCCGCGCATGGGATGCGGCGGATATTATCATTACAACGGGTGGACTTGGACCTACCACCGACGACCTCACCCGCGAGGCAATCGCCGAAGCTCTCGGCCTTTCTCTGGAGTACCACTCCTCAGTAGAAACATCGATTCGCGAACGCTTCGAGCGCCTTGGGCACCCAGTCACCAAGAATAACTTAAAGCAATGCTATGCCCTCAGCGGCGCGAAAATCTTGCCAAATCGACAAGGCACGGCGCCCGGCCAATACCTCACCCGCGATGGAAAACACCTTTTCATGCTACCGGGACCGGTTACGGAATTACACCCTATGTTTGAGGAGCAAGTCCTGCCCATATTGGAAACCCTTGGGTTTGCCGATCCCTATCAGGCTTACATTCAATTACGCACTGTAGGCGTCGGAGAGTCGAAACTCGAAATGCTGCTGCAGCCCCATTTCGCTCAATACCCCGGCCTAGGTATCGGCTACTGCGCTCATCGAGGCGTCGTCGACTTGCGGCTCAGTATTGGCACCGCATCCATGAATCGGATCCAACTCGAAGACCTCGCCGAAACATGTCGCGATGAGTTGGGTGAAGACTTTCTTTGCTACGGTGACCTCAGTTTAGCGCAAGTTGTCTACGATAACCTGCGCTCTACCGATAAAAGCTTTTCAACAGCAGAGTCGTGCACCGGCGGCTTGCTAAGTAGTTCGTTTACCGACGTTCCCGGAGCATCAAAATTTTTCGCAGGGGGTTCTGTCTGTTATAATAATGACGCCAAGATCCAGACTCTAGATATACCAGAAGAAATTCTTATCCAGCACGGAGCGGTCAGCCGTGAGTGTGCCCTAGCCATGGTCACAGGTGCGGCCGAACGCTTCGGCACCGACTACGCTCTATCCATCACCGGATTCGCCGGCCCAGGTGGCGGTTCGCAAGACAACCCTGTGGGAACAATATACATTGGTTATTTCTCCCCGTCCGGCATCTGGTCGCACAAAGAAGTGTTCGCCGGCTCGCGTGAAAGCATCAAAGAACGAGCTGTAATCGCCGCACTCGATTTCATGCGCCGCCGCCTCCACAGCGCACGTGTTGAAGATTTTATGGCCACGGAACTGGATTAGCGTTCAAGCGTAGATCCAGTAAGGCTCATTATAAAGCAGGGTGGCACAGCAAACCAGGAGTTGCCAGCTTCCCGATCCAACGTTGGCTTAGTGCTATGTCCGACCAGGTCACCACGCTCACTTTCTTTCGCTACCCGAAGTTTTTTCAGCGGGCGTGGGCGTTCACCATGATGCAGTTCGCTCAGGGTCCGTTGAACCGGACCGAAGACCTAGTCTTCTACCGCCTCCTGGGCACCGGAAAAGGCGAGACATTTAACCCGCGACCCGAGTGGTCAGTTTATGGGCTCCTACAAGTTTGGCCCAATGAGGCTACGGCTGAAAAATTCCTGAGCACGCACCCCCTGATGGCCCGTTATCGCCGCGTAGCATCGGAGGCCTGGACTATTTTCATGACATGCCAGAAGGCACATGGTGAATGGGCTAGGGCAAATCCCTTTGAAGAGCAGGGTGAATCGGCAAATCCAGATGCACCTGTCGCCGCAATCACACGGGCCACGATACGCCTCAAGAGTTTACCAAAATTCTGGAAATATGTCCCCACATCCCAGGCTCCGCTAGCAAACGCTGAAGGGCTGGTCTATAAAATAGGTATTGGCGAAGTGCCCATCGCTCAGATGGCGACATTCAGCATCTGGGAAAGTACGCGAGCGCTCAAAGCTTACGCCTACCAAAGCCCAGAACACATGGAAGCGATCCGCAAGACGCGCGAGTTGGGTTGGTATAAGGAAGAACTCTTCTCCCGCTTCACGCCGTATCGGTCAGAGGGGTCCTGGGGTGGACGCGATTTTGGGGAGTTGCTGAAGGGGGCATGAATCAGCTCTGTGGTAGGGGCGGATCGCCGAGCCGCCTGGCTGTTTGATCTGGGTCAATCCTCAGCATACTGCCTCGAGAAGATCCCATCAAAAACCCCAGAAATCACACCATAAAGTGCCCCCAGCGGCGACAGAGCGCCGCTGCTACAACACGCTTTACTCCGCCTTCATCGAAACCGCTGGAACTTCGTCCTCCTTCGGCTCACCAAAGGACCAGTAGGCACGCCATGCGCCCTTGAGCAACCGACCAATATCATTGAAGATAATAAAGTTTATCGGCAGCAAAATAAGCGTCACGAAGGTGGTAAATACGATGCCGAAGCCCAGCGATACTGCCATCCCTTTAAGGAATTGAGCCTGGGTACTTTGCTCTAACAGGAGCGGAGTCAGCCCCATAAAGGTCGTCAACGAGGTAAGAATGATCGCCCGAAAACGCGCGGCTCCCGCCGTATTGACCGCCTCAAATAGAGACATGCCGCTCTTCAGCCGTTTGTTTATGTAGTCGAGAAAGACAATACTGTCATTCACCGCTACACCAAACAGGGCCAACATACCAAACTGGCTGAGCTGGCTCACACTCTCACCCACGATGATGTGTCCCAGAAGCGCCCCGGCTACGCCAAAGGGGATAGTAGTAACAAAAACAATAATAGGCTGAATGTAGCTTTTCGTCGCAATCGCCATGAGCGCATAGACCAGAAACATGACCAGGATAATGCCCTGAAACAGCGCCCTCGCTGAATCACGACGCTCCTCCTCCTCACCTTCCAGACTGTAACGCATCCCAGAAAAACCATCAACGATGCCTGGCAGCTGCGTGCGTAAATCCTCCAAAACTGCGTCTACATCCGTCGCCGTCGCATCCAGATCGGCAGTGACGTTGATAGTTCTGTTTCGATCAACACGGGTGATGGCCGAAAACCCGCGCCCAATCTCCATTTCTGCCACACTGTCAAAAGGCACCGTGCCGCCGCGCGGCGTCTGGACTTTCATATTGCGCAAATCTTCGATCGATCGGCGGTCATCCAGCGGAAAGCGAATCATCACACGCACATCATCACGCACACGTTGGATGCGCTGGGCTTCCAGACCAAAGAAGGACTGCCGCGCCTGACGCGTGAGGTCATTGAGCGTGATACCAAAGGCCTCCGCCTCAGGCCGAAGCTGTAGCTTGATCTCCTGCTTTCCGTTTTGAAAACTGTCCTTGATATCAAAAAGGCCATTTACGGTGAAGAGATAGTCTCGGATCTGTTCCGAAGCCGCAGCGAGATCCTCAAAACTTGGACCCGACAACTGCACATCTACAGGCTCGCCACCGCGGCCAATACTAGCCCGAAAAGACAATTCTTCTGCTCCTGGGATCACTCCAATATAACGCCGCATCTTGCCCATGAGTTCACGACTAGTGAGGCCAGAGAAGACCTCAGGAAGTACCTCGGGTGGCATGAGCTGAAAACTGACGCCACCCAAGTGACTCTGACCGGTCCCGCGCCCAGGACGCGTGGCACCAACCACCGAGCTGATCGCCTCCACAATGCTTTCTCCGGTATCTGGGTCCGTATATTCTTCACGCAATTTGATCGCCGCTTGCTCCATCCGGTCCACATGCCGTGCTGTGATCTCGGGCGCGGTGCCCAGGGGCATCACGAGCGATACTGAAGGGTATTCCGTGTCGATACGCGGGAAAAATACTGAACGTAATTTACCACTCGCCAGCATGCCGAAGACAATAAATGCGATAAACACAAACACCCCCATCGTCGTGTAGCGGTGGCGCATACACAGGGCCAAAAAGGGTTTGTAGACCTTTTCCACAAAACGCTCCAAGCCATCGGCAACTGCGCGCTGAGCCCGCATCAGTGGATTCATTTTCGAACGATCATGCCCCACAGAGAGGTGTTTTAAGTGAGCCGGAAGGATTAACTTCGATTCTACCAATGAGAACAGAAGAACAGGAATGACGATGATGGTAATCTGCGCGAAAATTGGTCCACGCCCCGCCTCCATCATCGTAAGGGGGATGAAGGCAACCATTGTTGTTAAGACTCCGAGCGTCACAGGCGTGGCCACATCCTTCGTACCCACGACAGCAGCCTCCTCGGGGGGCATCCCACTCTGGATCCTCGAAAAAATACTCTCCCCGGTGACAATCGCATCGTCCACGACAATACCCAACACCAAGATAAAGCCGAAGAGGCTGATGATGTTGATTGTCGTATCGGTGTAAGGCATGAGGGCAATCGCCCCCATAAAACTCAGTGGGATACCGAAACAGACCCAAAGCGCGAGTGCCGGTCTGAGAAATAGCGTGAGCACTGCAAATACTAAAATGATCCCAGTGGCCGCACTGTTAAGCAGGGTATTTAAACGGGCATCGACGACCCGCGAACGGTCCTGCCAATACTCGATAGTCACCCCCGGCGGCATACTCATCTTTTGAGATGCCACATACTCACGCACCGATTCCGCGGCGCGGAGGATGCTTTGCTTTCCGATAACAGTCACATCGACAAAGATAGCTGGCTCGCCGTTGAAATTGACCGACGATGGGGTCTCCTCAAATCCGTCAGAGACCCGCGCTACATCCCCGACCCGCAACACTGAGCCATTGGCATCCGAACGGATTACAATATCCGCAAACTCCGTCCCCTCGTAAGCTTGGCCTTTCGTCCGCAGAAGAATTTCAGAGGTGTCGGTCTTAATAGAGCCAGCTGCCAAGTCCAAAGACGAACTGCGGATCGAGCCTGCGATATCCCCAAAACTCAGGCCATATTCCTCCAGGGTTTCCTGCTCCACTTCGATTGAAATCTCATAGGGGCGCGTCCCTGAGACTTGAGCTTGAGTGATTTCATCCGTTGCTAACAAATCTTCTCGCACACGTTCGGCCAGCGTACGGAGCGCCGCCTCATTCAAATCCCCATAGATCGCGACACCAATGGATGGAAACGTGCGCTGGGCGAGAGAGATCTGTGGGTTTTCGGTCTCTACCGGGAATGTGTTGATGGTGTTCACACGGTTTTTGACGTCTTCCAACAACAGCCGCGGTTCATATCCCTTCTGCACTTCGATACGGACGGTCCCGGACCCTTCATTGGCTGTCGATGTGATCTTCTGAATGCCTTCTAAGTCTTGGACCGCTTCCTCAACGCGAATGACCACGGCAGTCTCCACCTCAACCGGTGTCGACCCACGATAGGGTACGCGCACACTGATGACATCTGGATCCGTGCTCGGGAAAAACTCTACTGGGATCTGGTTGGTAAAGACTGGATAGAGCCCCATGCCGATGATGGCAGCAGCAAGCAAGTTGGCAGCGATACTATTTTTGGTGAACCACGCGATCATGATCTGGCCTCCTTAACAAAGTTAACTTGCTGATTTTGCGTCGGATTGCTCGGGCTTAGGGCGCCTATCCTCCACGCCTCTGCCAGCGCCTTCAGGACGCTGCCCTGGGCCACCTTGACCGGCACCAGGACGCCCCCCACCCGCACCCGGTCCGCGACCCACCATGCGGGGAGCTTCGCCTTCTATCTCGAATGAGACGGATGCCCCATTAGCTGTAAAAGGCAGCGGCGTGACACTTATAATCTCCTGGGCTTCTACATCTTCGGCTACCACCACGTTCGCCTCGTCCGTCCAGATGACATTCATCTCGCGACGATCGACAGTCCCTTCTTCGCTTAGAAATACGACCTCATTACCACGCAAAACCGCCTGAGTCGGTATGGGAAATACATTCTCCAGGACATTGCCCTCGATCATCGCTTCAACAAACAACCCAATCTTAAGTGGCGGGCGTGTTGTATCCGCTTGGGAAAAGGGGTCATTGACCTGGGCGACGACATACAGCTCACGAGAACTCGCATCAATCGTTGCCTCCGTTCGCACGATCCGGCCCTCCCAAGAATACGTCTGCCCCCCATAGTCACCAAACAATGTGACCTTCGGCTTCGGACCGACAGTCTGCTGATCGGCATAGACCTCAGGCAGTTCGACGAAGGCGAGGTCCTGATTACGCAGCGGCAGCCGGACTTCCAAAAAATCGGAGGCAAAGACCTCGGCAAGCATCGTTCCAGGAGTGACATATTGACCGATATCGACGCGCTTGCTGCGGATACGACCATTGTAAGGCGCACGGATCTCGGTTCGATCGAGATTGCGCTGAGCTCGATCTACTTGAGCCTCTGCCGAAGCGACATCAGCTTCGGCCTTGAGCAATTGCGGCGTCCGCGTCACCAGCCCCTCAGGAGCGCGTCCGGGATTAACGCGCTCCCAATCGATACGCGCCTGTTCTACCCGGGCCTTCTCCTCCTCGAGGTTCAACCTCATTTGAGCCAGACCAGCCTCCGCGCTACGCACCGCGGCGACATAATCTCGATCATCGATCTTCACCAGCACCTCATCTTCCTCGAAGAAACGCCCCTCCAAGAAACTCTCCGAAATCTCCACGATACGCCCAGACACTTCGGGAATCAGACTGCTCGTCGTGCGCGGACGCACCAAGCCGCGTGATTCAATCGTCACCTGATAATCGGTAGGCATGAGCCGCTGCGCTTCCACAAAAATGCTCGCTGCTCGCGGTGGCGCAAAACGCGCTTCCGGACGAGAAGCAGCCATTTGCCGATAGATCAGAAAGCCGCCCACGATGAGGGCGATGGGTAGAATGATTTTAAGAAGCTTAAGCATTTTGGGCAGTGCGATTAAAAGTCTAACGGTGCAGAACAAATGCCGCAGATCCCCGAAAAGCAAAAAAAGTTCAGAGATAAATCAGTTAATTTTTGTTCATAAAGCTTCCCGGCAGGCATTCCCGACCCTAAAAGCCACATCGCTCTTTCGACATGTCAGCGCCATTGCGGCGAGGCAGATATGCACATACCTCCTACATAATTAAAAAAACATTCGCGTGCATTAGCGGATAAAAAATTCCCTCGCCCAGCGAGCCGACTGAGCGGCTCTGCTACACGTCTTTATTTACTTTGGCGCGGCGGGTTTTGAGGACGTAGCCGAAGGTTAAGAGGCCAATTAAGAGGGTGATGAGCTTGGGCTCGGGGATGACGCCACCGATCTCGGTGGTGATGGGTGAGAAGAGGCCGCGCTCTTCGTAGACCTGCAGGCTGCCGTCGGGGCCGACTTCGTGGTAGCGAAGGTTTCCGGCGAAGGTGATGTTATAGCCGTCCTGGGTGAGCGAGTCGGAGGCAAACCAAGTGGGGCGGCCGTCGTCGCCGTTGGTCGGATCCCAGTTTTGCGGGAGTTCAAAGTCCATGAGTTCTGCATAGTCGCCGCCGCTGCTCGCGACGATATCGCCCACGCTGATCACTTTGCCAAATTCGAAAGTGTTGGGATCGAAGGCGAGCACCCCTTCGAAAGTGCCTATGACGTCGCCGCCGTAGACACTGGAG
>JABSRG010000069.1 GCA_013215165.1 Opitutales bacterium
ACACGATCAACCGCTACAGCCCATCAATACTCAGGTTTGATCTCCGCCATCAGGTCTTATGGGATGGCTGTGACTTTTCTTCTAGAAACGTTTCGTAAACGGGTAAGTAGTCCGCGACGATTTGATCTTTCAGCGGGTCGAGATCTTCCACGGCATAGCGTTCCTGAAGAGCGGGAATCGTTGCGATGTACTTCTCGGGACGCTTTCCTTGAAAATAGCCTTTCAGATAGACTTTTCCGCCCTTGCCCAACTTGGGCTTGATGATGCAGTAGACTCGATGTCGTTGTGCTGAGGGACGCAAATCATCTGGAGGCTCTGGTAGCTTTTCTGGATCTTTGCTCTGAAGGTCGCGTGCTACATCCAAGCCGCGCTTAACTTGTTCTCGGAAGAAGGGCTTTATGGTATCGAGTGACAAATTGTTGAGATCGCCTCCTTCACGGAAATGAACGATGAAAATCTGTCCGATACCGTAGGTGATCGATCCGGCTGCGAGGGACTGACTGACTGAGCCCAGAATCGTTCCGATGCCCGGGATAGTTTTGATGAAACTGCGCAAGAGCGAGGAGGCGATGGTATTGGTTCCGATGGCACCGATGAGTGTTTTGACACGCGATTTTGTGGCGGACTCGTCATAAGGGACCTTATAAATGCCTGCTAAACTTTTTACGAGATTCAGCTGGACCGCGATCAGTGTTGCAAGGTCGGCGAAGGGGAGGGGTATGAAGCTCGTGCTCGTGGCATAAACGACATATTTTTTAACGGTCTCCTGGGCTTGGGTGTCCGTGTTGGATTCAAAGATCTTCATGAGCAACTTGGATGCACCGACGAACTAGCAGCAATCTGATGGACGTTGGCAACGGCAATTAAATATATTGCAAAAGATGTCATCATCGATGCCACGCTTTTTCGGTGTAAGGGTTTAACAATAAGTGTAATTACCGATTTATTATCTGTGATGATAGCCCTGAGATACGCTCTGATTCTAGTCTCCCTTCTCTGCGTTTCACTTTCTGCTCGAGTGTGGACCGACCGCGACGGTCGTGAGGTGATAGCCGAGTTTGTGTCTTTAAAAGATGGCCTGGTTTATCTCAGGCTTCAGCGAGATGATGTTGTGTATGCTTTTCCATTTGAGCGTTTAAGCGCAGAAGACCGACAGTTTGCTCGTAGCAAAGTGAGCATGGATGCTTCCGGAAGCGCATCGGGTGCACCCCCTTATCATGATTCTTCTCAAACGGTGCCTGTCGCCACATCTGACGTCTCTCCTGGATGGCTCGATAATAAGTGGATACGTCTCTCGGCGGTGAGCGGAAAGGATGCTAACGGAGTCGAAAACAAATTTGCGACGGGTGGAGTGTATTTATCGCAGTGTGATGGTCAATGGACAGAGGTATTCCGAGGAGGTAACGTCGCTGATTTTTCTAAAGTCAAATTGGGAAATAAGTTTAACAAGCTCGTGGCTGGCAATGACACGCTGATCGTCGCTGGAGCGAAAGGGAATATTTTCGTGACGCGCAATGGTAAAGATTGGGCATCTCCCGATCCGCTCAAAAACTCGCAGCTATTAACAATGACGTTCTATGAAAATCGTTTTTGGCTATTAATTAGTGATGGAAGCTTCCAGACTTCTACGAATGGGCTCGATTGGGACACGGTAAAGTTTGATCGAGCGATTCTACCGGAAGGCAAGTATCCGCGGAATATTCGGCTTATGGGCTGGGGTAATGACCGAATGGTATTGGTAGGTGAGCAACGGATATCCGTGGCAAACAAGGAAGGATGGGTCCATCACACCATTCTTCCGAAAGAAGAGAAGATGAATCGTAACGGAATGAAGTTGGTGCACGGCTTAGATCGTTTTGTCCTGAGGCATCGAGACGGCATGAAAATCAGTGAAGATGGTATGTCGTGGCAAGACGTTGATGTAATTGATTCTGCGGTAGTGAGCGATATGCGTGGAGTAAATCTCACTCACGACGGGTCCCACTTCTATCTGTTTTTTAGGCACCCTGCATCTGCACTCTTCAAATCGAGAGATGGTCTAAGTTGGGAGCTTATAGCAGAAAAAACAGGCTTGTATAATATGGGATTGAGCATCCCTGGGATTTTGTCGGGCAGAAATAAAAAAGGGCGTGTCGTTTCAAGAGATGAGGGTGAAAGTTGGGAGGCCATCGGCCCTCGTTCTTAGAAATACGCTTATTTTGATGGAGCTAAACTTTGGAGGTAGGGCACAAAAAAGCCCCGATGCTGATAGCATCGAAGCTCTGTGGAATATCAGTTAAGTGATTAATTAGGCCTGATAGTATTCGTTGGCCTTTTCCCAGTTCACCACACTCCAAAAGGCTGAAATATAATCGGGGCGCTTGTTTTGATATTTGAGATAGTAAGCGTGTTCCCAGACATCAAGTCCGAGGATGGGTGTGCCCTCGACATCGGCAATGCCCTTCATGAGGGGGCTGTCCTGATTCGGTGTAGATGTGACGGCTAGAGAGCCATCTGCCTTTTTCACCAGCCAAGCCCAACCTGAGCCGAAGCGTGTGGCACCCGCATTTGCGAACTGCTCCTTAAATGCATCGAGTGATCCAAAGGTTGTGTCGATCGCAGTGGCGAGTGCGCCGACCGGGGAGCCTCCGTTTCCGCTCAGGATAGTCCAGAAGAAGCTATGGTTAGCGTGTCCTCCTGCATTGTTGCGGAGACCGGTGCGGATTTTTTCTGGGACAACTGAAAGATCGGAAATGAGATCTTCGACTGACTTGGCTGCTAGTGCTGGCTCAGATTCGAGTGCAGCATTTGCCTTGGCGATATACGCGGCATGGTGCTTGGAGTGATGAATCTCCATTGTTTTCGCGTCAAAGTGCGGCTCGAGCGCATCGTATGCATAGGGTAATTCAGGAAGTGAGTATGCCATAGCTGTATCTTGGGTTAGTTGATATGTGAACCTCAGTAAGGGAATAACGGTAAAGTCATCGTCAACAGCTAAGCTTAAAAATCAACAGATAGTCTTGAGATGTCGTGAATGTGAGCTCGGAGTTGTGATCAAGCTCAATGCTGTCTTTGTATTATTCTATGAATCATGAATCGATAGTTTTGGCAGGGGGTTGTTTTTGGTGCATCGAGGCAGTGTTTCAACGCATTGACGGGGTCGTTTCGGCGACATCTGGATATATGGGAGGGCACGTTGTAGATCCTGACTATCAATCCGTATGTGGTGGAGAGACTGGACACGCTGAAGTGGTGAAGGTTGTTTTCTATGCGGATCAGATAAGCCTATCTCAAATTCTTCAGGTATTTTGGCTGGCGCACGACCCGACCACCTTGAATCGCCAAGGCGCGGATGTAGGAACCCAATATCGCTCGGCGGTATTTTTCGATGGCCCAGAGCAGGAGCAGGTCATCAAAGAATCGATCGATCAACTGGTTGCATCGGGTAAATACAAAGGTCCTATTGTCACGCAAGTGGTACCTCTAGACGTATTCTATCCTGCCGAAACCTACCACGAGAATTACTACAGCCTGAACCCAAATCAAGGCTACTGCGCCTACGTCATCCAGCCCAAGTTGGACAAGCTAGGCCTATTGTAGGAGGGCGCGTGGTTTCCGTCACATCATTGGGCAGGATCACCCAAGAGCGCACTGTTTTTAGACTTAGAGCAGGTCGCTTTATCTTCACGCTTTGCCATCAGCTGGCCGTATTCACTGCGCCAGAAGCGGTAGGGAACCAGGGATAGCCCCATAATCAACAGCTGGCTGAGCACGAATAACTTCAGAGGCTTGAAAGCCGCATCCATGAACCCGTATGAATGGAGGCCAACTCCGAGCATATTCGTGCCAAACCACGACCATGCACAGACAATGTTTCCAAAAATAGCCAGGTTCATGATGCCTCTTGGACTCGATAAACCACCCCAGCGCACGTGCAAAATAATAGCTGTCCAAATGACAATCAGGAGCGCTCCGTTTTCCTTAGGATCCCATCCCCAAAAACGGCCCCAACTCTGGTCGCCCCAGATACCTCCGAGGATTGTCCCGACTAGGCTAAATAGTGCGGCAAAACAGGTGATGCCATACACCATTGAGTTGAGCGACGTAGCCTCTTTGCGGCTAAAAGTCTTTCCGAAAATCCCTTTGATGATGAAGAAGATTCCCAAAAATCCAGCGGCAAAGACTGCTGAATAACCAAATGTGATCACGATCACGTGCGTTGCTAGCCAGAAGTTTGAGTCAAGCACCGCCCGCACCATCTCAAGCGTGTCCCCCGACAATATGGCGAGTTGGTGGGCAATGATTAGGGTAATAATCCCGATCGATGAGGCCGCGGCCATCCCAATGCCATTGCGCCAGTATTTTTCGAGCAGCAGCGCGAGTAGCGTGGAGCCCCAACCTACAAAGACGGCGGAGGAGTAGAGGTTGGTCACGGGTGGGCGCCCATGGATATACATGCGCAGCAAAATAGCTGCGGAGTGGATAACAAAAGCAAGGATACACAGCCAGTAGGCACTGTTCCACAGGGGTTTGGTCCAGCCCAACCAAGATCCACAGGCGAATAGGAAAATGACGATATATAGGAAAATTGCCGCAGAAAATGGGGCCGCTTGGTTAAAACCATATTCGACATGAACGTGGGTAATTTCGTCTGGGTAGGTGGCGTTGAAATCCGCCTTCATCTCCGTCACGACTTGATTGAACAATTCCGTATCTCCGCTTCGGAATGCTTCTGTCATCCGCCCATATTGCAAAACGTAGGGGTGCATTTCCCCGGTTTCTACTACTTTGAGCAGAGCCTCTCCGATATTATACCAATCCGTCTCTTTGAGTTCGTCATCGTCTGAGGGGATGATGCGCAACAGTGAACTTTGAGCTAAAAACTGATAGCGCTCCGCAGTGTTACGGAACTGTTCGAGGAGCGTTTCGTTCGCTTCTTCTCCGTTTTGTTGACGGATGAGCTCTTGGGCGATGAAGGGAACCACCTGCTGGAGGGCCTGATATTCTTGGGCAACGGTATCAAGATTGAAGCCTTGATTCAGCGAGCGCGTGAGTGCGTCGTATCTACCAATGGCGTTCCAGAGTTGAGTGAGCTGTTCGTCCTGAGGTGCGATGTTGGGGTCCTCAAGATCGATACGCTGTACACGCTCGCGGAGTTCATCGAGATAGGGGCGTAGATCACTAAACGAATAATAGCGCTTGCTGATTTCGGCTAAGCCAGCAAGGCCCAAGTCATCTGGAAACTCGACTTTAAAGATGCGTAGGGTGTCCGCGTACTCCGGCTGCAAAGCGACGTAAGCAAGCCACTCGACGGCATCCATTTTCGTCCCTTGAGGACTTCCCGGAATCATCTGAGTCTCCCCGCGGTTCGTCAGCGTTGTGCGTTTTGCGACGAGCATCAGATTATTGCGCGCCGCTGAATCTAAGGGCTTAATCCGGCCATTCTGTTGAATGGGGAGTTTGCCAAAAGTCTCGAGGTCGAACTCTGTATCATAGGTCGTCGGCATCATAAACCGCACCGAGACAGCTGCGAAGACGAAGAATAAGGTGATAGAGATCCAGGGTGAATTCATGCTGCAACAGAGGGTTTCCGTTTACCTAAAAATGCGACCAGGTGATAGGAGAATTGCCAGATCATACCAAAAGCGAGCATTGCAACGGATACATAGGGCAGGAGCCAACCTGGGTTTTTGACGACTTGAAGCACGGTTGTTGTTTCGGTGGTCTCATCGTAGCTGGCCTGATAGAACGTATAGCCTCCATAGCGCAAGGGATGATTCATGTAGATCAACGCGTTGCGCTCCACGCCATTATCCGGATCTTTAATGATGACCTCGCTCGAGAAATTCTTTGGAATCTCAGTGCCAGGGTAGCGATCGAAGCGAAAATCAATCAGCTCTAGAGCGAATGGGAAATAAGAGCGTCGGAATCGCATGCCGATGGTCCACTGCTCATCGCCAAACTCCATTGTTTGAGCTGGAAAATTACCCTCCAAGACATTGGACACCAGCCAAGTTCCGAGGTTTTCCTGAGTCTCTCGATCTGTGAGGCGAATGAATGCACTTTCGGTGTTAACGTCATCCATGGCATAGGTGGGGCGTTCTCCACGAATACCCAGGTCACGCGGCGTTCCGGTAAGTTTGCCTATACCTTCGGTAGCCATAGACGGAGCAAAACCGCCGCCCTGAGAAAGAAAACCAATGGTGGAATTCTTGTAAAATCGAAGGATTTCGACGGTGAAGGGAAGTCCAGGTTCATCAAAGACATCGCCGTTTTTGAGATAATCGGTCGCTATGCTAAATACTTCGATGTGGTCTTCATCAACATCGCGGTTGAAGTAGATCTCTCCATGCTGAGAATTGAATGCAGAATTGGATGACCCGCTCTCATCGATGCTCATCATAGATTCTTCAGCTAGAAAATCTGTAAGGAGTTCACTGAACAGGAGAAGAATAAGTCCGGCATGAACAATCTGTATACCCACTTTCTTGAGCGTCCACTGGAAGCGCTGAATGTGAGCAGCGATAAGGTTGATCAATAACAATATGCCAATGGTGTAGCCACCCGGCATAGGAATGCCAAACCAGCCACCAAGGAAATCACCAAACGGCAGAGTGTCCGGATACTGCCAGAAAACGAAAAGGCTTTCAAAGTAACGTTTTTGAGTGACATGAATCCCGGTGTTTACTTGGTCTAAGGTTCCAAAGAAGACTAGCGCCATGCTGAACGACAGCAGGATGACCGTCAGACGCAGCGAAGTGAGAAGTTTGATTGCGGGATGCATCGGGAACTGGGCAATTCGCTTAAAATGACACTGTCTTTAAAAATGCCTCAAATGTCTCAGCTTCAGCCTTCAAGGCAGCAGCCGGTCCAGTCATTTTAAAAAACCACGTCTCAAGCGCCTGAGGCAAGATACCACCCAAAATGGATTGTGCAGAGCCCTCGATCATAACAATTATCATTTCGCCCGCTGGAACAGGTATCGCCTCTATAGAGTCACGAATAGCTGTGCCGTCGAGTGGAGGTAAGCCACTCTGGCGCCGCCATCGATTAACATTTGCTTCCAAGCCTCCAACGTCTCCGGGGAAGGCTGTGATGGAAAGCTCGGCATTCCCGCCGTCGTTGCTGATGAGATAAGTGCCTTTACGCATGGGGTTGGCTGGCCCCTCTCTCCAGCTTGCAGGAACCGTCCAAGTAGCTCCATCGATCGATGCGACTTGCTCCGCCATTCCGGGCATCGGTTGCATTTTATTCTCGGGTGCTGAGACAAGGGTAGGGGGTATTTGAGATGCTGACGTGGCTTCAGGCTTCTCATCTGCATAAGCATCTACTTTCTCATCAGTAGAATTATAGTTACTGTCGCCGTGAGCACCATTATCCTCATCGTGTGTGTGTATCCCGCTGAGGAATGTCATGAACGCTGCTTCGCTGGATGAGACTTGCTCGGGGCTACCTTCTAATTTGAAAAACCAGGCGCTTTGACCACCACGCAGGACAGCGATGTCAAAAGCGCGCGTATCGTTTGCTAATGCATAGCGGTTAAACGGCAGTGAATCCTGAGGTGCAGGTTTTGCCGTGCTTTGCAGCATTTCTGGCGAAAATGTTATTCCGAGCTGGCGTGCCCAGCGGGCTAGGTTTGCCGCGTCGGTGCCGCCGCCTCCGAGGCTGGATATAGCCAGTGACGCTCCAGTTGGTAAGGTGTATTTTTCATTAACCATGCGTGGGGCTGGAACTTGTTCCCAATCACTTTGAGCATCCCAATGTGGCATGCCGCTTATTTCCTCCGACGCCTGAGCCATTTCGACCTGAACGCGTTCAGGTTCTAGAGAGGCTGGCTCGATGGGCCGTTCAGCATAAGGGGAGTTGATCGGCTTATCGACTACCTTAACTTCTACCTCGGAACTGCATCCAATGAAAGATAAGGCTGTGATCGTGCTCAACGCTGTGAGTTTGGGATAGGTCATGGAGTTGGAAATAGGTTCAACCGCCGAAACCATTTACAGAGACATAGAGGGGTCAAGGGGATCCATCCGATTCATCTACGGTTATCAAAAGGCGAGCTGAACCCCATTAGATCTCGAATCAGGGCGGTCTTAGTTGGAACATCAGGAGCTCTTCGAAGTTTCAGCTTTTCAATTGACACTCATATCCGGTCTACGTGGTTTTATGAGCCTTTTAAGCGCTCAGGTGGTGAAATTGGTAGACACGCTGTCTTCAGGCGGCAGTGCTTCACGGCGTGCGGGTTCGAATCCCGCCCTGAGCACCAATACCTTCGTTGTCAGAAAAGACCTAAAAATTAGCCCAACCGCTTCATGAGCTCAGTTCTTGGCGGGATGAGAACCCGCGAAGGGTTCGGCGTAGAGAGGGGAGCGAACGGAGGAGGGACACCGCAGGTGGTCCTGGCGCAGTCAGGATGAGCTGCAAGCTCACCAATCCCGCCCTGAGCACCAGAAATCCTGGGTTTCTTAAAGAACTCTGTGATTCGCCAGGTAGGGTGACGGCGAAAGCCGTTGCCGGCCCCGATACCAACGTGTAATTCTTTGCGCTGAATCGTAGTTAATCTAGACCTTTAGTCGTCTAAGGGTTTGGGGGAGGTGTCAGCTAATAAACGTGAATTTAATGTGCCGTTTGGTGAGTCTCTATTTGATATTTTGTTGGGACAACGGTGGCTGCTTCTTAGCAGCGGAAGGCGTGGAAATATCGTGGATGCGATTCCTTAAACTCGATCGTAGTACTTTGTTGTAATCGCCTTGCGACCATCCTACGAAATGCGTCATGTCGAGGCATTTTACGCGGAATAACAGCAGGCAAAATCCCTTGTTCCGGTACCCAAGTGATTAAGTAGCTTAGCCTAGTTTTCTAAATATCCCTCACGACCCGAAACCCACAATTCGTTGTAGCGGAGTCGGGGGTGTTTCCTGTGCGCGCTCCGAGCCGATAGCGGTTACAGTATGAGCTGTGACACAGGAAGGAGCCGCCACGCATGGATTTTCGATCCGTGCGGTGCTGAGGGCCACGGGGATTGTTTGGAGAATAGTCTGTTGTCGTGTGCCAGGTTGGATCAAACCAGTCATTGCACCATTCCCAAACGTTGCCGACGACGTTGAAGAGTCCGTAAGTGTTGGGCTTGTAGGACCGAGCGGGTGCGGTCCATGCATAGCCGTCAGCGGCACTGTTATTTGTGGGGAATTTGCCCTGAAAGGTATTGCACATGAACTTACCACGCGGGACGAGATTGTCGCCCCAAGGGAAGCGTTGCTGAGAGGTGCCTCCGCGTGCTGCGTATTCCCATTCGGCTTCGGTGGGTAGCCGGACTCCGGCCCAGATACAATAGGCGAGCGCGTCACGCCATGTCACTCCGATGACAGGATAGTTCATCCGTTTTTTGATATCGCTCCCTGGGCCTTCAGGCTTTTTCCATGACGCACCTTCGACACCGAACCACCACTGCAGCCCTTTCACCGACCGTGATTCTTTCAGCTTTCGCTGCTTAGACTTCGGAAGCTGGCCAAAAAATACATAGGACCATCCGAAGCGTTCTGATTCTGTTTTATAGCCAGTGGCGTCAATAAATTCAGCGAACTCGGTGTTAGTGACTGTCGTCTGAGAGATCCAGAATGGGTCTATTTTAACTTCTCGGACGGGGCCTTCTCCATCTTGGGGCCATCCATCATCGTCTGCGCATCCCATAAGGAAATTGCCTCCTTCGAGCTTTACCATCCCATCAGTTGAACCGGAGTTGACTTGGGCGACCCCGGACATGTCTTTTATCGCTGCATCAGTGGTTGCGCCAAAGTCGAGTCCATCACGCGTTACAATTCCCTTGGCGCAGCCGCAACCTTGGCTCATTGGGTCGGCATACAGCTGTTCTGGGATATGAGGTTTGTTCGGTGATTGGTTGGCACTGTCGCAGCGATCCGATTCTGACATCCGTCAATTTGATGGCGGCGAATCAGGCAGGTCAATCAAAGGCTGCTCTAGACAATTGTCTTGAACGGGCATCCTAACCACGCCGTGATCTGATAGAGCGTGAGTACGGAGAGGGAACAGAATGGACTAGATAAGAGGAAGACTTTCCGGCTCGATATGCTACGCGCCCCGTTTCAGGGCTTTGTTCAAGAGGGCCTAATGAGTCTCGCGCTGTTGGTCGCGATCCGATATTTTGAAGGAGCTGACACGGCGAAAGCATTGATTGCCGCTTCGGGTTCCATCGGTCTTCTACTGAATCCGCTGTCATTGAGCTGGATTGCTCGCAGTGGTCAGCGTGTATCGAAAGCCGCGTCCTTTACCTTATGTTTAAGCGCCGTAGCACTCTTGTGCAGTCTCTCTGCGAAGAGCCTTTGGTTGTTTTGCCTCTGCTGTGGATTAGCTGCCATCTTCAATGTTCAGATTTTTCCGCTGATCTTGCAGATTTACACACGTAACTATCCAGCAAACGAGCGAGGTAAAAGGCTTTCGATTGCTTCAATTATTGCGGGATTTGGTGCTGCCACAGCTACCTATGGAGCGGGCAGGTTGCTCGACCTGCACATTGGTACTTATCCCATGATTTTTGTCCTGTTGGCTGCCGCAACTCTTCTCAATGCTGCTATCCTCCGGCGGATGCCTAGCGATCGCTTGGAAGTTTCAAGCGTAGGCAACCCTTGGAAGAGTGTTCAACTGGCCGTCACCGATAGAGTATTTGGCTTTATGTTATCAGCTTGGATGTTGATGGGGATTGCCAATCTGATGACTTTGCCTCTGCGGACTGAGTATATGGCCAATCCGGATTTTGCCGTGAATGCCACTAATAGCGAGATAGCGTTTATCATGGTTGGGGTCCCTGCAATTGCCCGCATGATCGCATCTCCGATTTGGGGAGCATTATTTGACAAGGTCTCGGTCATTATCGTGCGTGCGTCGGTTAACGTATTTTTTCTCCTGAGTATTGGTATCTTTTTCAACACATCCTCCCTGTTTTGGCTCGGCTTTGCCATGGCGTGCAATGGAATCGCCAATGCAGGGGGATCGATTACTTGGTCCCTTTGGGTGACAAAGCTGGCGCCAAAAGACAAAGTGGCGGCGTATATGAGCGTCCACACTGCCTCTACCGGTTTACGCGGTGTGATGAGTCCATTCCTCGGATTCTATTTACTCAGCGTATTGAGCACAGCTCAGTTGTCGTTTCTCGGTGTGAGCTTGGTTGTTTTATCTACGCTGATGTTTGTTGGTTTGGTCCGTCATCCGAGATTTCGACCTTAAGCGCTGGGTGCAATTGAAAGGACGGGGAGTTTTTCCAGTAGTCGCTCCTCGGCTCCATTGGTTGTAGCAAGTTGAGGCGCTCTGTCGCCTCGCCCCCCTATGGTGTCGATCGAAGCAACGGCCTGCGCCCCGACAGAGCGGCGCAACCAGAACAAAGGCAGTTGGGAACACGTCCCCGAAGTTTCAATTAGCCCTCCTTAAGCGCTACTTACATATTTGATGTTGATGTTGCCAGTGCGTCGATTATCCCAAGCTCATGTTCATTCGGATTTTCGTTTGTCTGCTCGGATTTATTTTCGGAGCTAATCTAATATTAGCGGATGAGGAATATTACACTTTGGTTTCCAGTGACGGGCGGGAGATTAAAGCAAAAATACTCGATATAAGTGTCAAAATGGTCGAAATCCAGAGAGAGGATGGTTCCCGATTTGATGTATGGAAAAACCAACTCTCTGACAGATCTCAGCAGCTGATTGATCGGTTAGAACATAAGCGTCTTTTTGATAACCCGGAGAACTTTGAGTTAGGCTTATCGACCCGACGAAAGTCGATAAATCGTCAAACTTTCAGTTTTTACAAGACAGTGAACGAAAGGATGCAATACCGCTTCAGGATCAATAAACCAGAATCACTCAGCATGGATGGTTTAGAGATAGAGTATAAGATCTTTGTCCAGAGGAGTTTGAACGATTTGACGCACACGATCAGCGGTAAAGAGACTCTGAATGGTGGGACGGGAGACGAGGAAATAGAGATTTTCAGCAAAATATTCAGTCTCTACTCTCGTGAGCTTTTGCCCAACTGGACCTGGACCTATTCCAAGAGCAAGTATGAGGATGAGGTCCTAGGTGCATGGATACGTCTTTATCAAGGTGATAAGCTTGTTGCCGAGAAGGCTGCCCCTAGGCGTCTAATGAGACTGGAGCGATGGCCAAGTCGAGATCAGGCTATGCCAATTCCTGCAGCTAGGGCAGTGGACTGACGGATTATAAAATACATAGCGACACATCTACTCCAAGAGCGTCGGCGAGGTGTGACACTCCTGCTCCCGTCTCAGGAAGCAGGAGTTTAATTGGTATCCGTGTGTGCGGCGCTTACTTACTCACTGCAAGGCTACTCGTTATCCAGAATAAAGGTAAAGCGCGCACTGAGGGTTGTGATTTCGCCTTGGTCTAAACTCCGATTCCAGATGGCGAAATCGTCGACTATACCCTTAAAGGCTACACCTGTGGTTTCGCCGTCTGCAAAAAGTGATGAGTCGGCGTAATTAGCTATGCTTGATTGTCCTGAATGTGCGGCGATCTGCATCGCGACACTGTTGTCAGGATCGAATTCAACCCCGTTCAGGTAGGCTTTAAATGCTCCTGAGTGAGGGCTGGCTGGGTCTTGGCCTGCATCGATGACGAGGGCGAGATGGTAGTAGACGCCTTCCTGTATGTCACCGCTTTCACGCCATGTGCCGGACCAGGTGTCTTGATCGCCAACCTCGGTGTCGAGCAGGGTGTCCCACACGCCGGCATACAGTTTTCTACCTTCGATATATGCATTAAATCCTCGGAAGTTTCCTCCAGATTCAAAGAGGACTTGTTTGCCGGGTAATGAAAGGTCTTCGGCTAAGAACCACATGCTAAAGGACCGCTTAGTTAATGTGGGGCTGAGATTCAGGGATGGTGCTGATTTGATAGACAACATGGTGGATTCAATGCCATTAGATTTCGCACCACCAGCGAACTTTCCGAGATCATCTTCGAGTGATATTCCGCCTACAGGTGTCAGGTCTAAATTAAATGTGATGTCCTGAAATGTATCATTCATCGGAGCATACATGACAATATCATCTAGCGAGATTTGACCGACTGTGGAGCCGATTTCGATTTCCTCAGGAGGGAGCCCGGCAAGTGTCCTGATCTCATTTCGACTTAGGTTGCGGTTCCAAGCTGCGAAATCATCGACGTATCCGCTGAAGGCTACTCCAGTCTGATTGCCGTCGGGGAAGAGAGTATGGTCTACATGATTTCCAAGTCCTGTTTTTCCAGGGTGGTCAGCAATCTGCATGGCGATGCTGTTTCTTTCATCGAATTCCTCACCGTTGAGGTAAGCCTTAAAGGCGCCCGCATGGGGGGTTTTAGGTTTAGCGCTCGCATCGAATACGAGTGCGACATGGTAGTAAACCCCTTCTTCGATGCCTCCGATCTGTCTCCAGGTTCCTGGCCAAACACTTTCGTCGCCGATCACTGTGTCCTGTATCGTGTCCCATACGCCGGCATATAATACACTGTTTTCGAGGTATATATTAAATCCTCGACCCCAACCTCCCGTCTCAAAAATTACCTGCTTGCCTGGTTTGTCCAGGTCATCGGCTGCAAACCAGAGGCTGAAGGTTCGCTGGGTGAGGGCTTCCCCGAGATTGAGTAGTGGGTGTGATTCGAAATGGACTATATTGTTAGATCCTCCGAAGCGCGCTGCGCCCTCAAAGACACCCCCATTATTTGCAATGGGTTCACTACTTAGAGTGACTAGGTTGAGTGTGTTGGTGCTGTCCTGAACTTGGTTGTCCATGGGTGCGTATACGAAGAGGCCCATGTTTGAGACTTCAGTGACTGTGGAAGACTCAGGTAGCTGTATGAACTCGGTTGAGGCGATTGATTGAACCTCCTCGAGTTCAAGACTTCGGTTCCAAATAGCAAAATCGTCAATATAGCCGTGAAAGGCTCCCCCAATGGTCTCACCATCTTCGAAGAGAGTGTTGTCCTGGTAGTTGCCCAGCGCTGTCGCACCGGCATGCTCGGCGATCTGCATGGCGATACTGTTCTCAGTATCGAATTCAACACCGTCGAGGTAGGCCTTGAAGGCGCCAGACTGTGTTTCCCTCGGTTTGCTTGCAGCATCCAAAACGAGCGCAAGGTGATAGAATTTTCCTTCCTGAAGGCCCGCGTATTTGCGCCAGGTTCCAGGCCATGCGTCGATGTCGCCGATCTCAGTATCTAAAATGTTATCCCAGACACCCGCGTATAAAATACCCGCTTCGATGTAGGCATTAAAGCCCCTTCCAAATCCTCCGGTTTCGAAGAGCACTTGCTTGCCTGGTAGTGAGAGATCTTCCGCTGCAAACCACAGGCTAAAGCTGCGTTGGGTGAGCGAGGAACCTAAGTTGAGTGATGTATCAGACTCGATCGATATGATATCGTCTACACCATTGAAGAACGCTGCATCGGTTCGTTTATTAAGAATACTCACTTCCTGAATGCTAGCCTGCGCTGTGTAGGCGAGATTTTTGGTAAAATCCTGGAAAGACCCCTCAAATGGAACGTAGGATACCAACTGCTGAAGAGATACCTCGGAGAGAGTAGAATCCTCAGGGAGGGTGAAGGAGTAAGCGCTCAGATCTATTGTCGCAACAGCAGTGTTAGAAGCGTTAGACTCAATGATGATCTGTCCATCAACAAAGCCATCGATACCGTTTGGAGTGAAAGCGATTTCGATGACACCCTCCTCATCAGTGCCCAGGCTAAATGCTGAGTCCGACAATACGGAGAATGCACTGTCTGTTGTCGCTACGGATTGTATCAAAAGCTCCCCAATGCCTCGGTTCAGAATTTGGATTTGTGTGATAGATGAGCCCTGGGAATCGACCGCGTCTAACTGCACAAAACTGGGAACTTCGATGTATGGCTCAAAGGCTAGGTGTTTGACAGCATTGTAAGCATTGAGTCGCCCCCCTGTTCGAGTCATGCCGTCGAGAGCGTCTACGGGGTCAGTGGCTGAGAAGAGCAGTTCAATGATGTCTGTATAGGGGGAATCCGTACCATATCGAGACAGCATCAGAGCAAGAACACCGGCAACATGAGGTGTTGCCATGGATGTGCCGCTTTTACGGCCATACTTTCGGTCAGGTATGGTGCTGTAGATGCTTCCCCCCGGTGCCGCCAAATCTACGGACTCGAGTCCATAGCTTGAAAAGCTTGACTTCCTGTCATTCAGTTCGGAGCTGGCAACTGAGATGATGTTGTCGACGTCGAGTGAGGCTGGCGGTATTAGGAACGTGTCATTATTTCTGTTCCTATTGCCCGCCGCAGCAACGGCTATGTGATTAGCGGCCTGGGCTCGCAAAAACGCAGATCGCATCAAAAAATCTGAACTTCCAGAAAATACGCCCCCATAGCTATACGAGTGATTGCTGATGTGGCTGCCCATTTCTACAGCGTAATCGATTCCTTCTAAATTATCGTAGAAACTACCGCTATTATTCATAATTCTGACCGGCATGATCGCGACATCGTGCGCTACGCCCGGTACCCCAATTCCGTTATTTCCCTGGGCGCCAATCGTTCCAGCGACGTGCGTACCATGGCTATTGAGGTCGATCATTTTGTTTGTCTCTGTCACAAAGTCCCAGCCATGAACGTCGTCGATGAAGCCGTTCCCATCGTCGTCGACGCCGTTGTCGGGGATTTCACCGGGGTTTCGCCATAAGTTGTCTTTTAAGTCCGGATGGAGTATATCAACACCGGTATCTAAAACAGCGACGATAACGGATTCAGAGCCGGTTTCGATGTCCCACGCCTTGTCGGCTTCGATCTTGTGAAAAGTCCCCAGGTTTGTGTGTAAGACGGGTCATTTGGTGTGAAACTGGGGAATACTAAGTAGTTCTTGGCTGAGCTCACAGCGCCTGATGCGATTTCTTCAGAGTATGCTGTTTTGAAAGATTCATCCATCTTTGCGATGGTATCTAAGCTGATGTTATCAGAACGAACGAGGAGTCGTCTTCCAGTGAAAGATCTATGATCAACTGCGTAGTTCTCAGAATTTAACCAATTCTCGAAATCGTCCCCTGTCTCTTCTTCAAGGATGCCAACGATAAGCTTGTTTGCCACGTAAGCATACTCGCTAATCAGTTCCTCACCGTTAAACTCTCGCACTTCAACCACGTAAGGATGTTTCGATTCGATTTGATATAGACGCCTTTCTGTTCGTAGGTCGCCCTCGATCTGGCTGTCAAAATCGACCAAAATGGCACCAGTGTGATGCGTGCTGATCAGTCCTGATGTCCCAGCGCTTGGTTCGAGAGTAGGAGAGTCCGGTGGAGTATTTGTCTCTGTCTGCTCCGACTTTTCTATAGCGACATATTTATCGGAGGTTTTCGTGTGGTCGGGAGACTCTTCATTTCCTTCGCTAGGCAAGAAGTTTCGGCTTATCAAGGCTACTATGCACAGTGCCGAAAGCGTAATAAGTGGAATAATTTTATTTCTATTCATTATGAGGGAGGGAGGTTAGGGAAGTTTGGGCCTGAAAGGCCGAATACAATTGTGTCGGAAATAACGGTCTCTATCAAATCTAGTTTGCTAATTTAGCTAGGAATTTACGGGTTTTTAAGGCTTAGAACTGCCTTAACTGCCGGGAGGCATGTCAACCTGGTCCTTTGGTGAAGAACTGATGTAGATATTTCGATGTGAGAGAGTGGAAATTGTGGTTTCCTTGGACATCTGTTTTGCGTGTCGAAGAAGAAGTCATTGGAAGATAGGGTCTACGGAGCAATTGGACTTGTAGTCCCGAGTTGCGCTGTAGCCCTAGAACTTGTGGAGAAAGGAAAGGAACGCCCCCTGAAGCTTCACGAGCGTCTCAGGTTGACCTATAATTCACCGCTCTGCCTGCACTGTAATTGTAACCGCGACAAGTTTGACAAAGAACGCGATAAAATGCGTGAGATTCAAAAAGAGCGGCGGAAGAAAAAGTAGCAGTATCAGGAATAGCGGTGCCACTAGCTCGTTTTGGGCACGAACGCTCTACAGTGGACACGCCGTATCAATAAACTCCCAATCGAGGCTCATTTTCTTAGCTAGACGCTCGGCAAGTGCCTGAACGCCGAACACTTCCGTGGCGTAGTGGCCGCAGGGGAAGATATTGAGCCCAAGTTCTTGAGCCTGATTGAAATTGTGTTGTCGAAGTTCTCCGGTGATCAACGTATCGACGCCTTCGGTAGAGAGGTGGTCGATAGCGCTGGAACCACTACCCGTCAGGATCGCTATTTTTTTGGGCTTCTCACTCCCGAAGGATAGGCTGTTGTAAGTGTCCGGAAATAGTTGCGTGAGTCTGCTGCTTAAATCGTCTCGTGAAGTATCAAAATCGCAGATGAGGCCGATGTCATTCCCTTCAAAATTAAGAAATGTTTTTTTCACTTCCAGTCCAAGCTTTTGGGCGAGCAGCGCATTGTTACCGATTTTCGGGTGGGCATCTAGAGGCAGGTGGCAGCTGTAGACAGCGAGATCGCCGTCGAACGCAGTTTTTATTTTTTTACACAGCCATCCCATAAGGCCTGATGGCGGAGATCAGGGGTGAGTATTGATCGGCTGTAGCGGTTGATCGTGTCTAT
>JABSRG010000070.1 GCA_013215165.1 Opitutales bacterium
GGCACCGACGGGTAACAGGGATAGCGAGTAATAGCTCCTCTCTTTTACGGTGATCGTTGTATATCCAGTGCAAAGAATTCCCCGTCCCCTCAATTAGGCCCAATCAATAACTCCCCTCTACATAGAAAGGGAAATTTTCTTGGATGTCGCTTAATCCGGTTCGGACAACCGCCTGGGTCAGACTGCGATACATGGGAGAGTTTTGATACGGATCGGCTTCATCTGGATACGCTGGATTAAAGCGTTCAGTATAGCGTTTGAGCCGTGCCTTCATATCTGCAACCACGTCCGTGTTCTCAGGCCAATCAATGAGATTCATGTGCTCATCGGGATCGGTATAAAAGTCGTAGATTTGGTCTGGATCCCAAAAATGCGGATGGGTCAACTGGCAGCGAGATACACTTTTACCGCCATGAACATTAATCGCCGGGCTCATACCGGTTTTCATGGCCTTCAAATCGTCTTCACCATAGCGCACGGTCAGATATTTCCATTTTGGTGTGCGGATGCCACGCTGGCTACCAAATTCAAAGTAAAGCTCATTGTGCACCTGCTCCTGCGAGCCTTCCAATGCGGAACGAATACTGGTCCCGTCCATGAGATAATCATCGGGAGGCGTGATGCCGACGAGATCCAACAATGTGGGGGCGAAATCGATATTTTGCACCAAGACATGAGAACGGTGTCCGGCATTATGCTGTGACGGTAATTTCCAGAGCTGAGGGACGTGGGTGCCATTACTATGGCAAGACCATTTCCCTTCTACCCCATGGTCGGCCGAGTAAATAATGATGGTATTATCATAGATGCCCATCTCTTTGAGCTTTTCGACCAGCGCACCGAAGGCATCATCGATCCAGAGCATTCCGACAGTGCGGTGAGAGACGGGTAATCCTTCTGCCTCTAGACGGTCGATGATACTTTGGCGACTTGGCTGCACTTCTGGGGCTTCGTCAAGCATGCCGGCGTAAGTCGCCTTCGGATCAAGGTCGAGGATACTTCGACCGTGATCCGGACCGTGGATGACGTTGGTCGCCATGGTCAAGTAGAAGGGCTGTTCGTCGCCTTCAAATTTATCGAGAATATTAAGAGCGCCAGAGGTGAGCCATTCTTGATTATGATTCCATGCCTTGCGCTGTTTGGTGCAGTCGATGTTGCCCCAGGTAAGCGACTCGGCCTCGTCCCATCCAATGCGGTGCATTTCGTCGACGAAGAGCCGCTGGTTTTTTTCATAACAGCATCCACTTCTGGACGGTGCGGATCGCCATCACCTGGCCATGGCTCACAACCCAACTGACCCAGGCCACGACCAAAATGCACTTTGCCGACAAAGCCAGTTTTGTAGCCGTTTTCTTTTAAAATCGTGGGTAGGCACGGATCACCCGGTTTAATTTTGGCATTAAATCCCACCTGGACTATAGCGTCGCTCGGATCGGACTCTTTTCCCCCAGGGGTAATGCCGCGATGCGCATATTTGCCCGTCTGGTAGGTGTAGCGACTCGGTGTACAAACGGGGGTAGCCACGTGTGCGTCGGTGAAACGCACACCATCCGCGGCGATCGCATCAAGGTTCGGTGTCAGCATCGCAGCACCATAACAGCCCAGATACTGGGTCGCGGTGTCGTCAGAAATTAAAAACAAGATGTTGGGTTTAGCTGGGTCTTTAGATGCCATACAAAAATTTACCAGTTTTTACAGAAATTCGTCTATAGACGATCTATACAATTTTGTGTCTTATCTCGATATTTATGCTCCAAACACTCACACCTTTTCCGATTCGCATACATCGAGCAGCCGTGCATGCAATCGATCGATCTTGGGGCGATTTCACGATGATCTACAGCTTTTGGAGAATATATGGTGTCGATCGGTTAGGAGCGTCTATTAGCCTGCCGACGGGGGTCGTGCCTCTCGAACCTGAAAATTTGTATATAATCCCGGCTCAGCTTGCATTTCACCCCGCCTCTATGGAGTCGATTTCCCTCACTTCCGTCCACTTTGACGTGGGTAACATAGCAGACGTGAGCGGGTCGTCGGTACTGCAGCGTATACACATTCTCAATGTCTCTCAGTTCCCAAAAGAGACGGTGAGCCAGATCACCACTTGCTGTGAAGCGGGGACCCGATCCATACAAGCCATGCAACGCCTCGGTGGACACATGCACCTTATCATGGCTGAGTGGTTTGAGTCTTTGAATGAATCTGAGAAGACAGCGGCGCTTCAACTCAGGGAACGCTCTTCACGCATCGGGCCTGCCATCGAGCTCATCCAAAACAACTACGCTCGTTGTATCTCCCTGGATGATATCGGAGCAACGCTGCATCTTTCGCCAGATCATACGGCACGGCTGTTCCGTGAAGCACTGGGCATAACACCGCATCGCTACCTAGAACACACGCGCCTGCGAACGGCCATCACCCTTCTGCTCGATAGCGATGCTTCTATCGATACTATCGCTGAGCAGACTGGATTTGGAAATAGGCACTACTTTTCTAGAGTATTCAAAAAACACTATGGCCATGGTCCGGCCAAATACAGACGGCGGAATCGCGCGTTGATTTGATTCGCCAAATTGCCTGCTTGTTTTCAGATAGCCTTTTCCTCAATAGCCACATTCATGTATCGATCCGCTCCCTTCATTCTCCTTACATCTAGCTGTCTAGGCTTTGTCTTTGTGGGCTGTTCGAAACCGGATGTTTACGATTCGATCCGGGAAGAACAGAAGCAGGGTAGCATGAGTGCCCGTGAGGCACACTACGCAGCGATGGAGCCTTACCGTGCCTGGATCGAAGAGAATTTCCCAGCGAGCGGCTACACTTCGAATGCATACATCCATCCTATGATTGATGCAGCGACAGCTCCTGAGTGGACCGAGCGAAAATCTCTCCGCGTCGCAATTAACGGAAGGACCAATGAGCGCCATGCCCCGTGGTTGATGGCTGAAAGTAGAGGCCATTTCGATAGCGTCGGGATCGACTTTGAATGGCATGTTTTGAAACGTGGAGAGGACCCCTACGATTTGTTACGCCAGGGTAAAGTGGACGTCCTCATCGAGCGTTTTGGGAGTCGACTGATCGAAGAGGTAGCTGCCTACGACGAGAGCCCATTTCTCGGGATCAGTAGTTTATACCAGAAAACACCCTACGCCATTTATTCCCTGGATACCGGTATTGAGCAATCCGAGCGTTCAAGTGCCACGTTTCAGCCAGCCGCATTTCTGGGCAGAATCATCGAGCTACCGAATCCTCAACGCTACCTACTCGGTATCATCGAGGACCGCTATGATGTGCCCAGAATCAAGATGAAGGCCATCGGGACCAACATGGATCCCAATCGTCTCCTCAATGGGATGTCGAGCTTTGCCTGTGTGGAGACAGGCACCTTCGCCCGCGTAATGAACCAACGTGAGGTGCGTAATTGGATCATTGGTAATATAGAAGACATCCTCACCCCCCAATTGACTTGGGTCAGTGTCGTCTATCATCCAGAGGCTAGTGGAGACCAAAGTTGGCAGCAGCGCTACAATTGGGCGCTCATGCGGGGTACCTTCAATATCTTACAGTCGCCGCAACTTGCCGCACCGGAAATCCGCAAAACTTCCGCTCAAAAATCAAAACCAGAACACATTACCCAGGCTTGGTTTGCGCGCATGCGCTTGGTCACAGGAACTCGGCGCACCCCTTTGCTCAGCCTAGATCCCACATCCATCAACTGGGAAGCTGCTGCCCTACTTCGCCATGGCTATTTGGGCGATTTGACCGATCTGGCTGAGAAAGAAATCCAAGCCACTTTCAAAACTGAGACGCCGTAGACAGACTCACGCTCTTTTTCATCTTTCATATTGGTCCATTCATCGTTTCTATCTGCGGCCTTCTTATGAAAGACATGTCTCCAATCGAAGAGCTGCGACACTCCGCAGCGCACGTCCTGGCGTCAGCTGTTTTGCGTCTCTATCCTGATGCGAAACTCGATATCGGCCCCCCTACCGCCACCGGGTTTTACTACGATATCGATTTGGACACCCAATTGACCCAGGAAGACTTGGAGAAGATCGAGATCGAAATGAAGGCCATCGCCAAAGAAAACCAACGTTTCGAACGCAAGGAGGTCAGCCGTGAAGAGGCTACGGAAATCATTAAAAACATGGGCCAGGAGCGCTACAAGCTGGGGCGTTTGGCTGACATTCCCGAGGGCGACACTATTTCATTTTATCAAAATGGTGAGTTCATAGATCTCTGCGCGGGCAGTCACGTCGGCTACACCAAAAAGATCAAAGCTTTCAAACTCCTCAGCATTGCCGGCGCTTATCACCGTGGCGACGAAAAGAACAAGCAATTACAGCGCATTTACGGTACCGCCTTTCTGACCAAAGACGAGTTGGCGGCATACCTATCGCAACTTGAGGAAGCCAAACAGCGCGACCACCGGAAACTTGGCAAAGAAATGAAGCTATTCCACATCGACGAGGGTGTAGGTCAGGGCCTCATTCTCTGGAAGCCGAATGGGGCTATCATCCGTAATGAACTTCAAAAATTCATCACTGAACACCTCACGCGGCAAGGCTACAGCCAGGTGTTCACACCCAACATCGGTAAACTCGATCTGTTTAAAACAAGTGGGCACTTCCCCTACTACCAAGACTCCCAATACCCGCCAGTGCTGGATCGAGCATTTTTGAATGATCAGGTCCAAGACGAGTCGAGCTGTGGCGAGTTGGTCAATAAAATGGAAGAAGGCGACATTGATGGCTACTTGCTCAAGCCGATGAACTGTCCTTTCCACATCAAGATCTACGATTCCGAGCCACGATCTTATCGCGATCTGCCTGTCCGCTTGGCGGAATTTGGCACCGTCTATCGCTGGGAACAGTCTGGTGAACTCAATGGCATGACCCGCTTACGGGGTTTTACACAAGATGACGCACATATCTTCTGCACCGAGGAACAGCTGGAGCAGGAAATCATTGGCTGCCTCGAACTGGTTAAGATCGTTTTCAATGCACTTGCCATGGGCGACTACCGCGTTCGCGTGGGCCTCCGCGATCCTGATTCATCGAAGTACACAGGCGATGCAGACAATTGGGACAAAGCGGAAAACGCCTGCCGCAAAGCTGCTGCGACTTTAGGTGTTCCGTTCTCTGAGGAGCCTGGAGAAGCAGCTTTTTATGGCCCAAAAATCGACTTTGTGGTTAAAGATGTAATCGGGCGGGAGTGGCAGCTCGGCACTGTTCAAGTCGACTACAGCCTACCCGAGCGTTTCGAACTCGATTATGTCGGCTCAGATAACAAAAACCATCGCCCTGTTCTGATCCACCGTGCCCCATTTGGTTCGATTGAGCGCTTCACGGGCGTGCTCATTGAGCACTTCGCGGGTAACTTCCCCATCTGGCTCGCTCCAGAACAAGTCCGCGTACTTCAAATCAGTGAGAAAACAGCCGAATACGCAGATGACGTAGCCTTCAAGCTGAAGACTACAGGCATACGCACGTCTGTAGATGCCCACAGCGAAAAATTCGGTGCTAAAATCCGTCGGGCAGAGCTGGAGAAAGTGCCGGTCATGTTTGTCGTCGGCGCAAAGGAAGCTGAGGCTGGGCAAGTCACTATCCGCTCACGTACGAACAAAAGTATCGAAGGCACATACTCACTTGATGAAGCCATTGAGAAAGTCGAGGCGCTTATCCATAGCCGTGCTCTTCCTGGGTCCTGATCAGCGACAACAGCTGCCACGCTTGAAGCTTTTTTCCTGTCGCAGCCACTGACTCCAGATGGCTGCGATTATAAAGGTTAGGAAAAACTAAATAAATTCTTAATATGAAATTCAATTTTCACTGAGCTCAGACCGACTCTCCATTGCGTCATGGAGAAAAAGAAATTTGCCCTCGGCCTTAGCTTACGCGTTACACTTGGAGCCCTGAGCCCCATAGTTGTTGTGGTGATCCTCGGCATCATCACCTATTCTGGAATAAACTCACTGCGCGAAAGCACGCGGTGGGTAGAGCATACACACAATGTGATCGCCAAAGCTAACGCGATGCTCACTTCGGCAATCGATATGGAAACCGGTCTGCGCGGCTTCATGGTAACTGGAAAAGAAGAATTCCTCGAGCCATACACCTGGGGCGACCAGCACTTCCACGCTCTCAATGTTGAGCTTCAGAACACTGTAGATGATAATCCTCCGCAGGTAGAATTACTCCGCGAGATAGAAGCCACCATAGATGAGTGGATGGCAGAGGTGACTGAACCGTTCATTGCTATGCGTCGTACGGTCGGTAGTGAAATGACGATGGATGAAATCGCTGCAATCGTAGGTGAAGCGCGCGGTAAAATGTATTTTGATCGATTCCGCGGCCAGGTCGCGGAGTTTATCGAGCGCGAGGAGGTTCTTAATGATCGCTCGCCAAGAGCAAACTGCTGATGAGCGAACATTCATAGCGCAATCCGCTTTACTTGGGACTTTGGCAACAATTGCGCTCAGTATTGTCGTGTCTCTTTTTGTAAGCCGGTCCATCACTCGACCTATCAAGCGAATGCTCGAGTCAATGAATGATGTTGCTGAGCAAGTTCACGCCGCAACCGATCAAGTATCTACCGCGAGCCAAGAACTCTCACAACAGTCTTCCGAGCAAGCCGCCTCAGTAGAAGAAACATCCGCATCTTTGGAAGAGATAGCTTCGATGACTAAGCACAACGCCGAGAGTTCAAATAAGGCCGATAAGCTCATGGGTGAAACCAATAAGACTGTGAGCACTGCAAACCACTCTATGGGCGAACTCACCCGCTCAATGGATGATATTTCCAAGGCAAGTGAAGAAACCTCAAATATCGTAAAGACGATCGATGAGATAGCATTTCAAACGAACATCCTTGCTCTCAATGCCGCTGTCGAGGCAGCCAGAGCGGGTGAAGCTGGAGCAGGATTCGCAGTCGTCGCCGAAGAGGTGCGCAACCTCGCGATGCGCGCAGCTGATGCAGCCCGCAATACCGCCGACTTGATTGAGGGCACCGTGCGCAAAGTGAGTGAAGGCAGTGAACTCGTCAGTAAGACAAACGAGTCCTTCATAAAGGCAGCCGAAAGCAGCCAAGATGTAGCGCGCTTGCTAGGAGAAATATCCGCAGCATCGGGTGAGCAGTCTAGCGGCATTTCTCAGGTAAACACTGCGATTAACGATATCGATCGAGTAACACAGTCCACCGCAGCTAGCGCAGAAGAAACGGCGTCGGCATCCGAGCAAATGTCGGCTCATGCCCGCGATCTCATGAAGACCGTGCGTGAAATGGACTCTTTGATTAACGGGAAATAGTCTGCACAAAGTTTTTAGCACGACTCGTCGGCTCTACTGAACCGCTGGCCCAGAAACGCTATCAAAACAAACACTGCGATAAGGATCGCAGGGATGAAAGCCACATGCCCGAGCGTATCGAGCCCTGCTTGAGCCTTTACGGCCAGTGGCTCCTCTGCGTCCAAAGCGGTCAACACGACTTCCGCGCCGAGCCCACTGGCGATCGCTTCATCGTAGAGCTTACCTACGATCGGAAGCACGAAGCTCACGGATAGCATACCTGCACCGCCCATAATGGCTAAACCCAGGGAAACCCAGGGCCCCTGTTTCTGGAAAGGTCTCACTCACGTAGCCCAGCATGGTGGGCCAAAAGAAACACACGCCGACGGCAAAGACTGTCGCTGAGGTAAACCCCAGAAAGCCGTGCCATTCACCCAACCTACCTCCGCGTTGCCAAGACCGAACTCGGCAGTCCAGGTATTCATGGCTCCTCCACGAATGGCAAAGCTCATAGCCGTGACAATCAGGGCAATACACGAAGCGATAAAAAGACGGGATCGATGCAAGTCAGACATGACTTCCCGAGCTAGAAACCTAAATCAGATGACACAACCCGGGAACTATGGAAATACATACCAGAAACATGTATTTCCTACCCACGCCGCAATGTAGGCATGGACGGGATCGCATCAATCAGCTTGCGGGTGTAGGGATCCTGGGGATCGGCGTATACTGCCGCCGCCGGACCCGTCTCAACGAGATTCCCTCGATTCATCACCAAAACCTCGTCGCTGATATGCTCAACGATCGCCAAATCATGTGCAATAAACAGGTAGGTCAGCTCCATCTGTTCCTGAAAATCCTGAAGCAGATTTACGATCTGTGCCTGAACACTTACATCCAAGGCACTGACAGATTCATCACAAATGACGAACTCGGGCTCGAGAATGAGAGAACGTGCGATATTGATGCGCTGGCGCTGGCCACCACTGAATTGATGAGGATAACGATCCGTGACGTTGCCCGGCAATCCAACCCGCTCTAAAAAGGCACTTACCCGCAGCAAACGCTCCTTACGATTCAACTCCGGGAAATGAATCTGCAAAGGCTCTCCCACAATATCGCCAACCGTCATCCGAGGATCTAGAGAATTGTAGGGATCTTGAAAGATCATCTGCACGCGCTTCCGATATGGAAAAAAGTCCGACTCACTGAGCTCACTCAAGTCTTGCCCATCGTAAACCACCGAACCTCCCGTCAAAGGAACGAGCCTGGTGATTGCGCGCCCCACCGTGCTTTTGCCACTCCCACTCTCGCCAACTAGCCCGACGGTTTTACCCTTCTCGATCTTAAAAGACACACCATCCACAGCTTTCACCACATGTTTCTGTCGGCCCAAGAATCCGGATTGGCTGAGGTAGTGGACTTTGAGGTCTGTGACTTCGAGCAGTGCAGACATAACTCAAAGTTCATGAGCAAAGCTATAAAAGTAAAACACAACTATCCTATAATTTTGACCACGGATTAAGCAGATATTCACAGATCTTTATGGAAGAGAGAGAATTACGAAAAAGAGAATCGTCCACAAATTCCTGTGGGATAAAGCGTATGGATACTTCGCCAATTTAAAGAGTAATCATGTAACTTTCATCCTTCTAGAGGACAATCATAAACACCTAATAACAAGATACCTATCTGTATAAATCTGCTTAATCTGTGGTCCAGGAAAATTAGAATTCCTATGGGATGCCTGTGAAAGTAAAACCGAAAGGCACAGAGTAAAAAACATTAGCGTGAATTCGCGTCCATTAGCGGATAGATCCAACTCATTTCTTCCGCAGAGTCCCATAAGGCTCACGCCGCCAACGGAGTGGGCAATGCTGCGCCAGGTTTCGCCATCACATGCAGATAGACCTGCGTTGTGCTGACGTCCTTGTGTCCCAATAAGTCCTGCATTGTTCGGATATCGGTTCCTTGCTCCAAGAGATGCGTCGCAAAACAGTGCTGCAATAGCCAACACCTAGGCTGCGCCTAGGCGTCGGCTACTCTATGCGTTCTGCAAAAGTGAAAGAAGGCTTGCGAAGAGAATCTGAGTCTATATGTTAAAATTGTGTTAGTTGAAGATGTAAAAAAAGAACTTAGACAGATGGAAGTAGCTGTTCTTCAGGAGCTTACATCTTACATTCTTCAGCTTATGCGCCAGCAGGATCCCGGGCGAAAGAAGAAAGTCGCTGAGACTTTGGATTCACCTAAGACGAAATGGGTGTCTCTGGATGATATGGATAAGCGTTTGGCGGGAGAGTGAAGTACTCAGTTTACATTGAAGAGGATGCTTTTGGGCGGTTTCGCCGGATTGAGTGCGCTGAACTGTCTGGCAAATCCAAACGACGAGTCTTGAAACCTACTTTAACTCGCGGCTGCCAAATCAAATCTGTTTAACAGCTCGGCTTTAGCACCTTCAGCAAGAAACGAGTATTCAATCGCGTTCCTCAAAAGAGCTATCAGCTGATGCTTACCCAACGAGAACGCGTCTTCGATCGCCACCAATTCCGCCATCAGGTTGCAGTCGAACATAGGGGGATCGTCTGAGTTAACACAGACCTGAACTCCTGCTTCTAAAAGCTGAGGTAAGGAGTGCTGCTCCATCTCGGGAAATACGTGGAGCTTGATATTTGATATGGGGCAAACAGTGAGAAGTATTTCCTTTGTCGCCAGCTCCTTCAAAAGCTTGGGGTCGTCGATAGATTGAACACCGTGATCGATGCGTTCCACTCCGCAGCCGAGTGCATCCCAAACGCTCTCGGCTCCTCCATCTTCGCCCGCATGAGCAGTCAGCCGAAATCCCTCTGAAACGGCTAGATCAAACGCTCGCCTCAAACGATGTGCAGGATAACCGTTTTCCTGACAATCCAAGCCGATCCCGACTGCCGATATCCTATCATGATCCCTGGCAGCCAATTTGACGTGTTGAAGGGCTACGTCTTCAGGAAGGGTTCGATCTAAATCCACGATAATCGCAGTCTGCACCCCATGTCGTTCTGCGTTCAGTCGGACACCTTCTTCGACCCCTTCTACAAGCGCTTCCCAGGCCACCCCTCTTCTTGAAACGAGACCGTAGGTAAGAAAGAGTTCGTGGTAGATGATGTTCTGCTTGGCCGCTTCAGCACCCTGCCGCTCAATCGCTTCTGCATAATCTTCAGCTGTATGGAGTGTCGCCGTCGTCGTTCGAAGGATATGTATAAACTGATCCAAACTGGTAAATTGATAGAATCGCTCAGCACCTTGCTCATTCTCAAAAGGCAAAGGAACACAATTCCTTTTTCCAAATTTCAGCACCAAATCAGGATACATGGCGCCCCCTTCAACGTGGTTGTGCAATTCAACCTTCGGGAGTTTCAGAAGGAAATCATAGAGGTCTTTTTCCATCATCGAAGCCAAGCAAAAATCATACTACAAAATGAAGGTTGAATCGCTGTCCTACCTTCACAGATACCAATCATCCTTCTTACTCATAAGGTATGGAGCCACTTGTCGGATTCGTTCCGAGCTCCCATGGAGCGACAAGACCGGGCCCAGAGTAAAGCGATGGGAACCGGACCACCATGGGTGAGAAGCAGACAAGCGGGAAGATGCATGGAGCCACTTGTCGGATTCGAACCGACGACCTACGCGTTACGAATGCGTTGCTCTACCAACTGAGCTAAAGTGGCGAGTTAGAGTTATACGAACAAGTATGCGCTTCTTTTTTGCAACCAATTTCAGACTCAAGAAATACCAAAATAGCGTGTGAGTGGGTATCTAAACTAGTTTGGACTACGATTCATTTCCGAGCCACACGGTCGACTATTGCCGCATGAGAACAATGAGCCGAGAAACCGTCGAAATTGAGCGCGCGCCGCGATCGGTGGAGCCCGTTTCGCGCGTTCTCGGAGCATTTTGGGGCATGTGGATCGGCGACGCACTTGCAATGCCAGCTCACCAATACATGGAGCCCACATTGATCGAGCGTGACTACACGATTCTGAACACCTATCGCCTACCCAAGACACCTCACCCCGGCTCCCGGGTATCCCGAAACAATTACACTTCATCGTCAGACAACCACGATATCGTAGGCAAGCAAAAGGAATTCTGGGGCAAAGGCGGTACTCATCCCCATCAAAGCCTTCAACGCGGCCAAAATACGCTGACACTTCAACTTGCGACCGTCCTGTTCGAATCTCTAGTCGAAAATGGTGGCTTCGATTTTGATGACTACCAGCAGCGCTATATCAACTTCATGTTGAAGCCAGAGGAACACGGCGATACGTGGGTCGAGGAGTGTCATAGAAATTTTTTTGAGCTCTATGCAGAGGGCCGACCGCCCGAGTCCTGTGGTGATGAAGATCATAATATGTCTGGCTTAGTCATCGCCTTACCCATCTTGATATACTGCGCTCACCAACCCAAAATGGCGCTTCAACATGCCCGGTCCGCAGTGGAGTTGACGCACAAAGGGAAGGCTATGTCCTCGATGGTAGGAATCCTGGCCGAAACCATGAGCTGGATCTTCAAAGGAGAGAACATTGAGGAGATCATCTACCGGAAGATCGGGCAACAAGCACACCCTTCGTTCCAGTTCCCATTCAAACAATGGATGACGGAAAATGAAATCGAGATGATCGGCCATAAGCTTTTCAATCGCTCGATTATCACAGAAAGCCTACCCACCCTGACCTACATGGCCCTCAAATATGAATACGATCCCGCGCGAGCACTGATGATTAATGCTCATCTGGGAGGCGACAGCTGTCACCGCGGTGCCGTTCTCGGTGCCATTCTCGGGGCCCGAGCCGGCATCGAAATTTTTCCACCTGAGTGGGTTTTCGAACTCTCTTCCTTCAAGCGTCTAGATCTCATCAGTGACACGCTTATCAAGCGTGCCTAACAGCGATTGAACCGCTTGACTGACTTCGCTGAGTGCGATGTTCTTTTGAATGAGCGATAAGCATACTCTCTCATTCGCAATCATTGGCACAGGCGCCATCGGAGGTTACTACGGGGGGCTGTTAGCGCGGACGGGCTATCCCACTCATTTTCTGGCGCGGAGCGACGCCCAGTATATGCAGCAGCATGGCCTTACAGTAAGATCGCCCAAGGGAGATTTCCACCTCACGAACATAGCAGTCTACCAGAATTCAAGCGACCTACCAGATTGTGATGTTGTCTGCGTCTGTCTTAAAACAACTCATAATGACATTCTGCAAAGGTTACTTCCACAAATAACGACCCCAGAGACAGCAATTGTCCTTATTCAGAATGGCTTAGGGGAAGAGGAAAAAATTGCCAAGATACTGCCAGAAAACCCGATTCTGGGGTGCATGGCATTCATATGCAGTACTAAGTCAAAACCGGGCATCATCGAACATCTAGACTACGGTCATGTTATCCTGGCACCCTACTCGGCCTGCTCCGCAAATTCCGCTTTGGAGGCAATCAAAGCAGCATTTCAAGATGCGGGCATCTCCACCACAATCGAGCCGGACCTCATGCTCGCTCGATGGAAGAAACTCATGTGGAATATTCCCTACAATGGCCTCTCCGTCCTTCTCAACGCCACCACTGACCGCATTATGGCCGATCCAGATAGTCGGTCTCTTATTATCGAGCTCATGCGCGAGGTTCAGAGCGGAGCCAAGGCATGCGGTTGCCCAATTGAAGACAGCTTTTTGGAAAAAATGCTGAGCAATACTCAGAAAATGACTCCCTACAAAACAAGTATGATGCTCGACTACGCATCTGGCAGTCCAATGGAATTGGAAAGCATGTTTGCTGCTCCTCTTCGCTATGCCCAAGCCAAGGGTACATCCCTTCCTCGAATAGAGACCCTATACAAAGCACTCATGTTCAAAGACAAGGGAAGCTAACACAAGACGGTGAGTGAATGCTCGACCCATTCCAAGCTCAGTCAAAAGCCTGTTAAACCGATACCGAAGCCACTACGTGTGCAACTCATATCCAAATTTATGAGTTTTCGAGATCAACCCAACATGATTTGGGCCGACATTATCTCAACATATGAACCAATCAAACTGCTTGATTCGTATCACCTGGTTCATACTCCTCCTCCTTAGCTCGGCTCTTCAGGCTGAGCTCACGCGGGCCGAATGGGCCGCTACCCAACAGATAGACCGTCTGGTCAACGAAGGGATCCATCGAGCGGAGAAACTCCCTCTTCCGCTGACCGATGACTACACTTTCGCGCGCCGTGTTTACCTCGATGCCATCGGCCGCATCCCATCGCTTGCCGAACTCCAGCAGTTCATCGCGGACGATGATCCGCTCAAACGCTTTCGCCTGGTAGATACACTCCTTGAACACCCTGGATATGTATCCCATCAGTTTAACTTCTGGGCAGACCTCTTGCGCATTCAATCACGCACGCGACAGGATGGCGTCGGCGAAGCATACGCTGCATGGGTGAAAGATGCCGTACGAAGCAACATGCCCTACGACGCCTTCGTAAGAGCACTCATAACAGCGGAAGGCTACGCTTGGGAGAACGGTGCTATAGGCTACACAATGCGCGATGCGAATATGCCCTTAGACAACTTGTCGAACACGGTTCAAGTTTTCCTCGGCACCCAAATCGTATGCGCCCAGTGTCATGACCACCCCTACGATGCATGGACCCAAAGTGAATATTACGAAATGGCAGCGTTCACCTACGGGCTGCATACCCGCGTCGATCGCAGGAAGATGCCCGCATTTGTAGATCTACAGAAACAGATCAGTAGCAGCCAATTAGAGCGCTCGGAAAAGCAGATGATTCGACGTTCAGCTGCCCAACTCTTCAGACCTTTAGTCGATGGCGTGGCTCATACAAGACGAGAGCTAAAGATGCCCCACGACTATAAATATTCAGACGCTGAACCTGGTGAAGTCGTTGAACCCTACGTCATTTTTGGTAAGACCCATATTGAACCCACCATCGACAACCGGCTTGAAGTCTTTGGGCGTTGGTTATCCAACCCAGGAAACCCGCGATTCGCGCGAGTGATGGCCAATCGTATTTGGAGAGAGCTAATGGGTGTCGGCTTATTTGAACCCGTCGATGACTATTCTCAAGATATCGCAGTCTCGAACCCCGAGCTGCTAGAATTCTTGGAAAAGACCTTTGTCGAGTCCGGTTTCGATATACGCTCCCTCCAGCGGATTATCTTGAATTCTCAGGCTTACCAGAGGGAATCGGTTGGCTACACGCCTGAGCACTACGCACATTACGTCTTCGAAGGGCAACAACTGGAACGTATGTCAGCTGAACAAATCTGGGACTCTATAATGACGCTGATCGTCGAAGACCCCGAGCGAGTTCAACGTTCGTTCGATCCCGATGTGACCTTCGCCATGCAAAAAGGACTGCTTGAGCTGAGCCCTTACCTCGGTGCACACTTGAGTTTAGAATATACCGAGCTAACGCAAAAACTGTATAAAGAAATCCAGGAAATTCAAAAAGCTCGCGACATGGCGCGAGCCGCTGGTGATGACGAGGGGTATAGGAATGCTCAAGCATCGATCCGGCCATTGATCAGAGAGAGACGTAATCTCGGGGATAAGCTCATTGCAAAATACACCGGCATTTCCGGTGGCATTCAAAACGGATCTATGTCTGTGGGCATGGTAAACCCCAGGGACTCTGATAACGAATATATCAAAGAGATGGACAACCAGGCGCGGGAGCGCAGTCGAGAAATAGCTCGCGCAGAACGACGCATGCGCTCCCTCCGCTATGCACGAGCCTCCGAGCTTTTTAGCCCAGCACCGAGCGACCACCTATTACGCGCCATGGGGCAGTCTGACCGCGAAATGATCGATAATTTCTCTCTGGAACCCTCGGTGCCTCAAATCCTTGGATTTCTTAACGGCTCCTGGCACGAGAGAATCTGGACCAGAAGCTCTCCGCTTTCCCAAGCGCTCGACAAGCAGTATGAGCCCAAAGCGCAGATCGACACGATATTCTTGTCGCTGCTTTCCCGCCCACCTAAGGAACGAGAACAGAGAATACTCGAGCCCAGTTTCTATGAGACTCCCGCCAGCGCTGCGATCGAACTCGTCTGGCCAATCATTAATACCCGCCAATTCATCTTCATTCAATAAGTCATGAAACAGTCCCCTCTCAATACCTTAGATGAATTGAATCGACGGCGTTTCATGGCTCGTTTCGCCAGAAGCATGTTCGGCGTCGGGCTCCTCCCATTTGCCAATCAAAACGCCTTCGGCATCGACTTACCGACCGGTTCGAAATCCGCACAAGCCAAGAATGTGATCTACCTTTTCATGGCCGGAGGTATGTCTCAGATCGACACTTTCGACCCCAAGCCCGGAGCAGCTACCCAAGGCCCCGTCGAGACTCTCCGTTCAAATGTCGATGATATCAGCGTGAGCCAATACCTTCCGCTGATGGCTCTCAACATGGACAAAGTCGCGGTTGTGCGCTCATTGACGTCCACTCAAGGTGCTCACGAGCAGGGACGTTATTTCATGCGCACCAGCTACTCACCCCGTGGGACCATCACTCACCCAGGACTGGGCAGCTGGATTATAGCACTCGACGGTAAACACAATGGCACCTTGCCCGGCGCGGTAAACATCGGAGGCGTGAACTCTGGAGCTGGATTCTTAGATCCGTCGTTCAGTCCCCTCCCCATCGGAGATCCAGAAAAAGGCCTTCAAAACGCGAGCCCGCTAGCGGGTAGCTCCGTAGTCGACATCAACGACGGACTCGAACTCTCAGAGTTTCTCGACACTAATTTCCATAAGACCTACAGCAAAGTACCGCGTGTGCAGAGCTATGACACGCTCTACCGCGAAGCCATCAACCTTATGATGAGTCGCGATCTTGAGGCATTCAATATCGCGAGAGAAGACGCGCGCCTGCGTGAGCGTTATGGGCGCGACAAGTTTGGCCAAGGCGTGTTGCTTGCGCGCAGACTCATTGAGCATGGCGTCCGCTTCGTGGAAGTTACCCTAGGCGGCTGGGATACCCACGATAGCAATTTCGATCGAGTCGAAGACCGAGCCACCGTGCTCGATCAAGCACTGAGTGCGCTTCTGGAGGATCTGGAGGAAAGAGACCTTTTGGACGAAACTTTAGTCGTCGTCGCCACAGAGTTTGGTCGCACGCCCACCATCAATACCAACGATGGCCGAGACCATTACCCCAAAGCGTTCACCAGCCTCATTGCCGGGGGAGGAATCAAGGGTGGAACCCTTTACGGAGCCACAGATCCCACCGGTAGTGAAGTGATAGAAAACGAAATCACCATCCCAGACTTCAACGCCACCCTAGCCCATGGCCTCGGCCTTCCACTTCAAAAAGAAGTCTACTCCAATACCGGCCGCCCCTTTACCGTCGCGCATAAAGGTAGGCCTATAAGGGAGCTCTTTGAAAGTTGACCTCGGGATGTAGCCATGGGGGCCTAATGAAACAACGGGGACCTGTCCCAAACTGCCATTGTTGTAGTCGCCCTTCTCCGTCAGGGCGCAGGCGGTTGCTTCGATCCACAGGGCCTAATTGAGGGGACGGGGAGTTCTTTGCACTGGATATACAACGATCACCGTAAAAGAGAGGAGCTATTACTC
>JABSRG010000071.1 GCA_013215165.1 Opitutales bacterium
TGGAGCCCAACACAAGGGCTCTTTCTTGGAGCACTCTTCTCCATTAGCTCTTCGATGGTCGCAATCAATGTGATCAATGAACGCAATGAGATGCAGCTCCCGCGGGCCCAGCTGGCGATGGGGGCGCTTATTTTCGAGGACATCCTCGCCATCATTTTGTTAGTTATCCTGACTGGACTGGCAGTCGATGGGCGCTTCAATCTGGACGCAACGGGTATCGCCGTGTCCGGTGTCGGCCTCTTTGTTGTAGCTAGCTACTTCGTGGGGCGCCTAGTCATCGTAAAGGTTCTTGATTATATAGAGAAACAAGGGCGCACAGAATACTGGGTTTTATTTGCAATCGGTGTGATGCTCGGTGAAGGCCTCTTGGCAGCCCACTTCGATTTCTCCCTTGCTCTCGGCGCGTTTCTCGCCGGAGCCATCATGGCAGGCACGCGCCAAATGGAACAGATTGAACGTGCGATCGAGCCGCTGCGCATTCTTTTTGGGGCTCTATTTTTTGTCTCAGTTGGCATGCGTGTGGAACCTCAGGAGGTAATCAATGGCCTTGGACTTTCATTAGTGGTGAGCATCCTGATCATTCTTGGGAAAACGTTTACGGTTTGGTTTGGTTTCGTCATCGCAGGTCAACGTTCTAGCTCTTCATTTAAAGGCTCGCTGGTTAAATCACAGATTGGAGAATTCGGATTCATTATCGCTGCCCTTGGTATCGACCTCGGTGTTGCAGGCGCTGAAATGATGAACCTTGCAGTCGGCGTTGCGCTGATCACTATAATTTTCACACCGATTCTAGCTAAGGCGGCTGACCCATTATTTGAATGGATCGATACCCATACCCCCAGCGGTGTCCGCACTGCAGGTAAAGCCTACACCGACCTACTTACCTCGTTTAAACGATCTCTGGAGAACAAAAAGCTCCTCGTCCTCCTGCGCCGCCCCACCCTTCAAATTGTATTCTCCTTCATCGTGGTGAACGCTGTAGTCGCTGTCGCTTACATCCTAGCCGGAGTCATCGAAAACACCCCAGAGCTGGATGCAACGCACGATTGGTGGCGCTGGGGAATTTGGCTTCTGGCTGGCGTCGCCTGCCTGCCCCTCATCATTTCGATTCTGCGCAATGTAAACGCCATTGTCATGATGTTGACCGAAGCATCATTCCAGCATACGGGAGATCTTTTCAGTCTTGGAGGCCGCACGCGCAACGCCATCAACGGGCTCATCATGTTCATGATCGTGCCTGTGTTCGGCATTGTATACTTTGGAGCAGCAGCCAGCTTCCTGCCACGCGGGACTGCACTCATAGCCTTTGCAGCCATCCTCATCACCACGGGCCTTGTATTCTGGAACCGACTCATTGCGGTGAATAGCCAGTTAGAGCGGGCTTTCTTTGATAGCCTTAACCAGCAGCAAGCAACGGAATCAGCCAAACAGAGGAAGCAACTCCTTTCCAGCCTAAGTAAACACGCGTGCTTCAGCGTAGAACTAGAAGACTACACGATTGTTGCCGCCTCAGAACCGGTGACACGCCGCATCAACCAGCTGGGTGTTCGCGAAGCAACGGGAGCCGCGATTGTCGGTATCGGCCGTGACGGTTCTTGGATTTACAACCCCCCGCCCGAAGCAATTCTCTTCGCCGGCGACCACATCATTCTCGCCGGAACAAACCGCCAACTGCAACAGGCTAAACGACATCTCGGAAAGGCTGCGCGCAATCAAGAGAACAGCCCGCAGACCAGACCCGATATCGCGCGTCTACTGATCGAAGCGAATTCGGAACTCGAAGGAAATACGCTTGCCGGACTCGATCTGCGGCACCGCTTCGGTGTCACTGCCCTCGGAATCCAGCGCGGAGACAACTGGCTCTCCCCTCCCAAACCTGACGACTTGATCCTGTCGGGCGATGTGCTCGTCCTCATAGGCGGCAAACACCGCCTCAACGAAATCACACCCCTAGCTCATCACCGCGACAGCATCGATGCTTAGCTGCGACGATATCCCGAACTGCCGAATCCTCATTCATAGACCCAAAATCCTCAGGCCCTTTTTACCCGATAAAAAACAGATGTCCTCACCCGCCCGTCCCATGTGATCTTATCTGCCTTCATTCGCTTAAATTCCACACCTCCAATTGCCTCAATCGCCCTCTGAGATCTTAAATTCAGCTCATCCGTCTGTAGAACAAGCTCGCAGCTTCCATAGACACGTGAAGCGTGGGTTATCATTAAGTGCTTCACCGCTCGATTAAACCCTGTCCCACGCAATTCCGCGCAAAGCCAAGTCGATCCAATTTCGACTTCATCTTCAGAATCAAACCAAAAGGAAGTTTCGCCTACGTATGTTTGGAGCTCTTTGGAAAAAACAGCAAACGGCTCCCTTAACCCTGAATCACGCTCCTTAAACGCCTCGCGGATGGATCGCTCAAGCTTGTCGATGGTAGTCGGCGGCTCGCGCAACCACCACTGCCACATATCAGGATCGTTCACCCATTTAGAAAGTGGTAGGGCATGCTCCAACCTGATCGGCTCGATGCGAACTAGATTGCTTTCGATCATCAGTTTGGTGAGTGATATCAACCTATTCGCGTGAATTTGCGTCCATTAGCGGATCTCCAAAAAAATCCCCAGCCCCACACGCCTACTCCACATTGGCCGCCTGTTCGCGGATGCGCTCGAGCTCATTTTTAGCATCGATGACAGCCTGTGATATTTCGATGCGATTAGCCTTAGAACCGATCGTGTTAAACTCGCGATTAATCTCCTGAATGATGAAATCCATCTTTCGCCCCGTGGACTGCGTCTGTGCCAGACAGTCAGAAAACTGTTCAAAGTGGCTATTCAATCGGGTAATTTCCTCGGAAATGTCACAGCGATCTGCAAAAAGTGCGATCTCCTTGAGCACACGTTCGTCATCTAAATCCAAGTCCTCAAGATTGAGCTGCCGCAGTCGCTGAAAAAGGCGATCACGGTACGCCGCCACAACACCTTCTGCGTATCCAACGATTTGTTGCAAAAAGCCCTTCAAGCTTCCTAGCCGCTGCATTAAATCATCCTTCAATGCGGCCCCCTCTGTCGCACGCATTTCGATAAACGCACCGAGCGCCGCATCAAAGGCCGTCAGAACCTCAGCCGCGACGGCACTATATTCAGGCAGTGTGCTGCTGGGACGGATCGCCTTTACCAAATCCAAGAGGAATGCTGAAGACGGCTCAAAAGGGATACCGTTATGCTCAGCCAGAGCCTGAAAGCGTTCGATAGAGACTTTGACGGCAGCGTCGTCCCACACCAAGCCTTCTACCCCACCATAAGCGGCTGCTCGTACCGACACACTTACCTTCCCTCGCCCGAGCACCTCACGCAACTTGCCGGACAATGCCTGATCTAAGCCCATCCATTCCTTCGGAGAGTTCACCGACACCTCCAGATTCCGGCGATTCACCGATGAGATCTCTACGCTGATTTCCAACGTCGCTGTCTGAGCGGATCCGCGCCCATACCCGGTCATACTATTCATCCCCACATCGCTATCCACCGAAGCTCAACTGGCAACTCCAATTCGATTCAACCTTCATTCTTCATACTTATCCGATACGCACACCGGCCATCCCCACTTATAATATGCTCCTCCCGGTTCACATCGTGATCAGAAAACAAGGCAGAAAACACTTCACCCTCACTCGCACACAGTCCCGAACACGCCTTTGCAGCCACACAAATGGGACAATGGCGTTCGATGAGCAAGAGATCGTCACCCGACTGCTCAACCGTAGCCATGTAGCCTTCATCGCTGCGCAATTGTGCCAGTTTCCGTGCCTTTGCCGCCGCGCTCTTTAACGATTTCACATGTCCCGAATACATCTCGATCTGCTCCCGCGTCCGCGTGTCCATCAATTGCTTCACTGCGCTCTCGCCTAGAGAGGCCCTCATTTGGCTAATTAATGAAGCCGCCAACTCAGCGTGAGCATCCGGAAATACAGCATCTGCCTTCTCAGTAAGGCTCCATATTTTGGTCGGCCTTCCACGCTTGTGCGCCTGACTCCTTTCCTCTACCAATCCTTCGTCCCTAGCCACGTGTAGGTGCTTTAGTACCCCCATCTTTGTAAGGCCCAAATGTTCCGCCAAAGTTTCAGCAGAACGTCCGCCCTCTTCCTTCAAAATGCGGAAAAGCTTTCGGCGCGTAGGTATTGTTCTCTGACTATTCATCGATCAACCAATTTTAAATATACAAAAGTGTTGATAAATAAAGATCCATTATTTTATAAACTCAATTGTTTATGAAAAGAAACCAATCTTGGACTCGAATCGGCACCCTCGATACCATCCCGGAATCTGAACCTCATCTTGTAACCGTGGGTGAACGGCGACTTATGGTATACCGTGACGGCGAGCACATTCGCGCCCTAGACAACCGCTGTCCGCACATGGGATTCCCTCTAAACAAGGGGGAGATAAAAGACGGAGTTGTAACCTGCTACTGGCACCATGCTCGTTTCGATGGAGACTCTGGATGCGCTTTCGATCTATTTGCCGACGATATACCCGTTTTTGATACGCGGGTAGATAACGATTCGGTATTCATCGCAAATAGTCCCCGTCATACGCCCGACAAGGCTTACTACGTAAAGCGATTGAACAAAGGGATGGAACAAAACATACCCATCATTATCGCCAAGAGCGTGGTTGGACTCCTCGGGCTAAATGTCACCATCGGTGAATTGGTAGAACTACTCACCGAATTCGGACAGAAAAACCATGAAAACTGGTCTTCGGGTATGACCATGGTCGTTATGGCCGCGAACCTTTGGCCCAGAATCTCACCTGAAACACGGACCTACTTCCTGGTGGAAGCGGCTCGGCAATTGGCAACCGATTGTCAAAATCGTTCATCTCGCCGAGATCGCCTCAGCATGAACGGTAATGATGCAGACTTGGAGCGTCTGCGCACATGGCTCAAAAAATGGGTGCAAGTGCGCCACCGCGACGGTGCCGAGCGCACCCTACTTACCGCTGCGGAGCGTGTGGGTGTGGATGGTATCAACGAACTCTTGGCCGACGGTGTAAATGACCGCTTCTGCTCAGACACTGGGCATACCTTCGACTTCACAAATAAAGCCTTACAGCTGATTTCTATGCTCGAAATCGACTCAGCACAGAAGGTTTTACCCGTAATCATACCGGAAATCACTCGAGCACGCGGCGCTGAAGAGTCGAGTGCTTGGCGATCCCCCATCGACCTGATCGAGCTAATCAAACGACATGAATGCGAGCTGAGGGAAATTGAAGCATACCGTTCAAATACCGAAGCCACACTCCAAAAAGACTTCCTTACGATCCTGTTGGAGGATCAGCCAAAGAAAATACTGGGGGCGATTTTAGAGCAGATCAAAGCCCGCGTAGATCCTTCACTCATCGCCCGCGAAATCGCGCATGCCGCCGCTATACGACTAGCCCATTTTCCAACGTCCAACGACATCAACGACTGGTTCAATCCGGCCCACACTCTCAATTTCGCACACGCCGTCCACTGTTTCATTCTACGCGCTGAAAGCCAGAGTTTCGCCACCTTGCGCGGCCTACTCACTGCCGCCATGGCAGTCTATCTAGATCGGTTTCTCAACATTCCTGCGGCGCGCCTACCCACCTCTGAGCGCGACATGGCCTCGCTTCCGAATAATGTCGAAGCACTCCTCAAAGGTCTAAGGGCATGCTTCGACTCCACCGATACCGCTATAGATGCCCCGCGATGGGCAGTCCGCTACCTGCGACTGGGACATCCAGAGTCGCTGCTGATCGATACCATCACCGACATCACGCTCCGTGAAGACCTGGATTTTCATAAGATCCAGAGTATCGAAGCCGTGGCCGAAGAATCGATGCTATGGCCAACAGGCTCTTCGGCCAAGGAACACCTTTACAAAGGAGCAATCCGCTATATCGCCGCACACTGTCCCACACGGCGTAGCCGCTCAAAAATAGCTCAAATCGCGATCCGGCTACAAGGTCGTGAGCCGATCCACAAATTCGAACAGCTGGCATAAGCTTTGTCCAAAATGAAAATCCACGTCATTTCCAGTAGCCTCAGCAACGAAAGTCGAAGTCGATCACTAGCACAGAGTTATCATAACTATTTAAAAACGCATTCCATCGATGGTGAAGTCATCGACCTACGGGATATCAATCCTCCCAATTTCGATCATTCCGAGATCTATGAGTCACGGGCTTATAAAGAGATTCACTCTAAAATAGATGAAGCTGACGGGGTAGTATTCGCGAGCCCGGTCTATAATTGGGGATGCTGCGCTGAGCTTAAAAAACTCATTGAATATGTGGGTTCGACTCCGAGAGACAGCTCAATACGCGGCGCCTTTTTCGACAAAGTCGTTACCTTTGTGAATGCTGCCGGTCTCCCACATAGCTATATGGCCTACACCTCACTCGCAAATTCCATGATGCTCGATTTCAAATGCATCATCAATCCCTACAACGTTTACGTCCACAACCGACATTGGGATGGAAATGACGCCCTAATAAATGATGCCCAAAAACGCATAGAAAAATCCGCCAAAGTAATGGCCGAACTCACCAGACTACTCCAAGCCCGGACATACAGGTCCAACTGGGAAATCTGAGCCAATCAAACCGGGAATATGGGGCGTAATTGAGGGGACGGGGAGTTCTTTGCACTGGATATACAACGATCACCGTAAAAGAGAGGAGCTATTACTCGCTATCCCTGTTACCCGTCGGTGCCCTTGTTGTGGTTGGGGCGCTCTGTCGGCTCGCGTCTTCGATTTGGATCGAGGTAGGGAGGGTCACGCACAATCGTTGTCGAGATCCCGTCGACTACGACAACGACCACGATAGCGACAATGAGACGAGATACGAAAACCGCTGGAGGGCGGTGCTTTGTCGCCGCCGGTGGCCTGTTGCTTGGGCGGTCGTTTCAATCGATACGCAACCCGCGAGCCGACAGAGCGGCTCAACAACAGAGGCAGTTGGAGCAATCTCCCCGCTGTTTCAATTGCACCCGGCAATATGTTCTATAAACGCCAACAATTGACAGCACAGCAACCCTCCGTCTTTCTCTAGCAATTTAAGTAAGACCTCTATCATGGCATCACCCACAGAAATTCGCAAAGGACGCGTCATGGATTACCAAGGCGCTCCCCATCTTGTTTTAGATATGCAACACCGGACCCAGGGCCGACAGGCCGGCTTTGTTCAAGTGACCTTGCGCAACATGAACACCGGAGCGAGCACGACGAATAAGTTTCGCACGACCGAAACCGTCGAGTTCATGCATACCGAACAACGTAAGCTGGAGTATTCCTACAAAGATGCAGACGGCTATCACTTCATGGACCCAGACACGTACGACGACATCATTTTCGACGAAGCCATGGTCAGCGAAGCCCTCGATTTCATGGTAGAAGGCAAAGAATATGACATTACGTATGTGGATGATAAACCGACTTCAATCAGCCTTCCTGCGTCTATAGAGATGAAAGTAGTCGAGAGCCCCGAGGGCGTGCGCGGCGACACCGCTTCCAATGTCCAAAAACCTGCCACCCTCGAGACCGGCCTCGTCGTCCAAGTCCCCCTGTTCATCAAGGAAGGCGAGATCATCAAGATCAACACCGAGTCAAAAGCATATGTGAGCCGGGCTTAAACTTCCGCGACTTGTAAGACCTCGAAAGACCACCCATCGTGCGGTGGTCTTTTTTTTGGCTATCCATCAATCGCCACCAGATCTTGGACGAAAACCTGCGACACAGAGATCCACCCGGATTGCTAAAATATTGCTTGAACTACTCATGATTGCCCCAGATTAGTGCGCGGCCGGAATAATCTGCCAGCCACACACTCAGAATTGCAGCCCTTACAATGATCTCCCAGCGCATTGTTATATCAACCATCACCGTTGCACTGATAATTGTTGGTACCCTGGGTTACAGCCTGATCACCGATTCGTTCGACACGGCCAGCCTAATCCGGGTTTTTCTACCCATTCTCCTCGGGGCGAGCGGACTAGCCCTACCCTTCGTATGGCCACGATTCAGGACCCAACGGATCGAAGTCTCCATTCTCCTACTCCTCGCTCTCTCACTCCGACTCTGTTTTCTACCAGCTGCTGCATCGGACGACGTTTATCGCTACATCTGGGAGGGAAACCTACTTCAGAAAGGAATAAGCCCCTATCTCGGCGTTGCGGATGACCCGATCTACGCCGACTACCGCGACGAAAACTGGGAGCAGATGAATAATCGCGACAAGCTTACAGCTTACCCGCCGCTCAGTATTGCGACCTTTACCTTGGTTAACCAATTCTCGCCGACGCCTCTCGGCTTTAAGATTGCAATGGTTGCCGTCGATCTAGCGATCTGCGCCTTGATACTGCTCTGGCTACACCGCCGAAGGCGTCCACTGCGATGGAGCTTATTCTACCTAGCGAACCCGGTCACACTGATCGCTTTTTCTGGAGAAGCCCACTTCGATGCACTCATGGTGCTATCCCTCGTCATCGGCATCATGGCGGCTGAGCGTCGTCGCTGGTGGATTGCTGGTATAGCCATCGGCTGCGCAGTCCAGTTCAAAATAATCGCCCTATTGCTCGTGCCCTTTCTCTTTTTACGTGGAGGCGTCCGGCCCGTTTTTGCGGTAGGTGCTGCTGCTACCATACCACTCTTATTCTTTATCTCAGACTTACCCAACCTCGCACAAGGCATCCTAGGTTTTGGGGCAGAGCGCAGTTTCAATGGGCTCATACACGATCTGTTGCATGACTTTCTAAATAATCGAGATTGGGCGAATCAGATCGTCGGCGTCTGCCTTTTGGTTGTGCTCGCTTACCGCTTTTTCCTCAGACCTAAGAGCTCTATCGACCAGCAATGGCTCTGGGCATGCGGCGCATTACTCGTGCTCAGTCCCACCTTTCATTTCTGGTACCTTACCTGGATTCTTCCCGTAGTCGCTGTCAGAGTAAGCCTGCCATGGTTGGCACTATGCGTGAGCCAAGGACTCTACTTCATAGTTTGGATTCACTTTGCTGAAGGGGCCCCATGGGACCTCCATCGCATAGAAACCACCCTACTTTGGAGTCCACTCTTCATCGGCTTTTTAATGATTACATGGGCCCGCTCACACTGGGCCAAAAAGAAAGCATCGATCATTAAGCGACAGGACAAACCACATGGCATCAGTGTCGTGATCCCGACCTTAAATGCGGCATCCACGCTTAAAGCAGCGATCACCTCAGTAAGCCAGTCCCAGCGACCACCGGACGAAATCATTGTCTGCGATGCAGACTCTCATGATGCAACAAGAGCAATCGCTAAAGAATTGGGCGCGAACGTGATTTCGACCCCACAAGGTCGCGGTAACCAGATCGCAGCCGGCATCCAGGCTTCACGATTCAACTCCATAGTCATACTACACGCCGATTGCCAACTACCCGCAAATGCGCTTACAGGGGTGGAACGCACGTTCACGTTGAATACTGAAATCGACGGCGGCTGCTTGGGCCAACGCTTCAACGACCAACGGCCAGCTCTCCTATGTGTCGAGGCGCTCAATGAACTCCGTGCCAGCGGCATGGGTATCGCATTCGGAGATCAAGTTCAATTCCTCCACCAGTCGCGCTTACAAAACCCCTACCCCGCACAGCCTCTGATGGAGGACATCGAGCTCAGTCTGGGCTTTGAGAATCCTGTCTATCTCGGCCACGAAGCCACCGTCTCCGCGACTAAATGGACCCCCGACAAATCCCAGCCGCGCTTCATCAAAGTCCTCTCTCTCGTGGCCCGCTACCACCTAGTACGGTGCTTCGGAGCACAACGCGCCCAGAAATACTCAGAAAGGCTCTACCAAGAATATTATAGCTGAGGCTTCTCAATCGTCTCGACGCGACGAAGTGCCTATGGCCTTACGCATTTCGTGGGTTAAAACCCACGCCTACCCTCGTGCGTCACTACGTGACTTCGAAAGCGATATTTCCTAAGCAACTTTTGCGTCAATATTTCATACCTCATTGAACGCTCCTGTAGAATAATCCGGGTGAGAATAAGGGCTATCGTAATGCTATAGCATCGGTGTTCACGCAAACCGAGTCGCGTAGTGACTGTCCGATTTGTAGCCGTGGGTTTCAACCCATGGTCCGATTATCATCCCCGCATCGCTTAGCGACGCATGAACCCGCGGCGATCAATCCCATAAATAGCGCTCATCATATGCAACGCCATGTTTCGTCAAAAACCGCACATATTCCTCTTGGAAGGTATGAGCCCGATGATGCTCCCGCTGCTTTTTGATATAGTCTACAACTTCCGGAATGTTTGATCGGCTTACGCTGAATGCACCGTAGCCATCCTGCCAAGCGAATGCCCTCATTTCCGGGAATACCTCATGAATCCACGCAGAGCTTCTTCCTTTGATGAGTTGTGCAATCTTGCTCGGCGCTAGGGTCGGCGACGCCGCCAATAGTAAATGAACATGATCCTCGACCCCACCAATCTGGATCGGAACCATTTTGTTCTCTTTAGCAATGCCTCCCAAATAAGCCCAAATTCGATGTTCGATTTGAGCAGAGATCCAACATTCACGATTTTTTGTAGAAAACACGAAATGGTAGTGCAGGCACGAATAAGTATTGGCCATACCCTCGCTCCTAGGTGGCAATTAAATGGAGTCCACAAAAAACGAACTCAAGCCAAGTAAGTGGACGTCAATCGTCGCGACGCGACGAAGCGCTTTGGAATATCAAGACCGTGGGTTAAAACCCACGGCTAAAGTCTTATGTCGTTACCCGACTCTTGAAACCGAAATCATAACCACGGGGCAATACCCGGACAATAGGATCGAGCATTTTGCACCTAAATCGAGGTATAACACTTCAACAACGCCTGCTGGCGGCGACGAAGCGCCGCCCTCCAAGACATCACTTGGTTGGCGAAAAAAACCTCCGATACGGCGAGGCACAGTTTGCGTGCGTTGAGCGATGGCGATAGCCATTACTTGGCTTGGGCTTTGGCACGCCCCGAAGCAATCGCTCTGGCGGTCACCCTACAAAACCTCACAATCGCTCACACTAGCCTGGCCAATAACCCAGCTATGTTCTGACCGGCCAACTATTTTAGAAAACTTGCTGATCATTCCTCCCCATACATAGGAATATCGCCAACTGGATTAATAAATAGTTTGCCTTCAGAATCAATTCTCAGATTATTGTCTGACGCCGTCTCAATCACAACAGACTCCCCATCGGCAATTTTAAACTTCGTTTCACCGCGCACATGAAACGGAACCTGGGGATTGGTGACACCTATGCCGACGTCTCCCTGCCGGTCTATAACCATAGCGCTTACATAGTCTTCAGAGTCGCTACCGACCAAAAAACCAATACCCCCATTCGCATCACCCTTTCATCCCTTCAATATTAAGGAACCATGGTTTCCCGTGTGCGCGAAAGGGTAAGAACCGGATAGTTTCGCATGCGTCGTGAATATCATTGGGTGATCAGGAATCGAATTGAAGTCATCTTCAGTTATCTGACTTTGCATACCAATATTCCCCCATGATTTATCTTTCGAAATTACGAGCGGCCCACCCGTTATTTTAGCCGAGTATTGACCGCCTAGATCTGTGCGAAAACCACCACTTACATGCAAGGTCTCGTGAGGATTGGTAAGACCGATAACCACATCTCCAGTGTTTCTTTCGATGACCATCGCACTAAAATAATCATTACCATCACCAATAAGGAAATCGATGCCGCCATTTCCGTTATTTTTTCTTCCCTTCAAAATTAAGGAACCATAATTTCCATAGTGCGCAAATGGATAAGTTCCTGAGGGAACAGCCTGAGTTGTGAAGATCATAGGATAATCTGGGATGGTTGAAAAATCGGATTCCGTGACCGTGGTCGAAAAACCGAGATTGCCCCAATTCCAACGCCCCTTGAAGAGCACATCGCCAGGACTTACCTCGAGGCTAATATCTCGGGACTCAGCAAGGGAATCCGCAAAATCTAGGGTTCCATTCACTAAGAGACCGTCTTCGATAGTCGCAGATTGTGCAACTGTAGTACAAACGAAGGTACCAAACAGAAAAAGCCGTTTCATGATGTTATGTTCTCCGAGCGATCAGAGGTTTCAAGTAGCTTTAAAAATAAAATTCCGAGTCGAAAGGCATTCGCTCAAAACAACCGCGCTCTCCAATCACCCCTCTTCCCGCAAAATCTCTAAGGGTGGGTGACTGGAGATACCTCGGCTATTCAACAATCCGGTGAGTAAAGTGAGCCCTGATACCGCAACGATGGTGGCTCCGCAGGTAAGCCAAGGGAGCGTCATCTCGATATTGAGGAGCCAGTATGCCAAACCGAGCGATCCAGCAATGGAGAGTAAGGTGCCGACAGTCGCCGCAACGGCCCCGACGAGTGCGTATTCAATCGCCATGATCCACCGCACCTGCCCACTTTGTGCGCCGAGGGTGCGTAATAAAATGCTTTCACGGACACGTTGATAGCGGCTCGTCGTGACAGCACTGGCTAACACTACAATGCCCGTCGCGATCGTAAATAGCGCCATGAAGCGGATAGCAAATGAGATCTTACTCACGATGCTCTCCAACGATTCCAAAATAACCTTCATATCCACCACAGATACATTGGGAAACACACGAAAAATGTCCCGCTGGAGCCGGGCCGTTGTTTCGACGTCTGGCGAACGCGTTACCGCGATCCACCAATGCGGTGCGGATTCCAAAACCCCTGTTGGAAAGGTAGCAAAAAAATTTGGACGCATTTGTCGCCAATCGACGGTGCGTAAACTGGAAACCTCCACTTCGACGGGAATACCCTGAACGTCGAACACCAGCGTGTCCCCCAAGGTCACTCCCAGGTCAGCTGCCATATCATCCTCGAGCGAGATGGGGACTGGCTGCTTCAGTCCGTCCCAGCTGGAGACGTAATTACCCGACTGCAGCGTCTCACTAGGTCCGAGCTCGCCACGATACGTATTCCGCCATTCGCGGTTGAGGATCCAGTTGTCGATTTCAGTATTTGGATCAGCCTTAATTTCAGCAACGGTCCTGTCCTTTACGGCCTGAAGCCGCATCGTCACGATCGGGGCGTCCTCGAAGATTTCCATACCTCCTTCATCAATGATATTGTAGAGATCCGGCCGTTGATCAGGTTGAATATCGAACATCAGCAAATTCGGCTGATCGGAATTCATTTGAATATCGCTTTGCTGTAGAAGCCCCGACTGGACCAGCGTGAGCGTAGACACAAGAAAGGTCCCCAGGCCGATGCTCACAATCAAGAAAGCAGTCCGATTCTGCGGCCGGTGGAGATTGGAAAATGCCTGCCGAAGCAAATAGTGTCGCGGACGCACCCACTGTTTGAGGGCTCGCTGAATCCCTACGGCGATACCCAGAAAAATGAGCAACACCAAACCGAGCACCCCTGCAAAAATCAGCCCGTGATACCATGGATCGGTTCGCAACGCGCAAAATCCCGCCAAGGCCAAGACGGTCAATACGATCCAGGGTCGCTGCAACGGATCGCGCTGATGGACCGTCGGTTGAATACTTGCCCGCAACGCTCTGAGCGGACTGATACGACGCAAGGGCAACAGCGGGTAAATTGCAAAGAGCAGCGCAATCAAAGCGCCGAAACCGACACCTGCCAATATGCTGGGGACATTGACAAAATACTCAATATCGACGGGCAACCAGTCTCCCAGCATACGCGGCAAGACCGTTTGAACGAGCACTCCAAGAAGCGCACCCATGGCGGCCCCTATCAGCGCGATTCCCATTACCTGAACCAAAAACACCTGGCTCGCCCAACCTGCCGAACTCCCCAGACACCGCAAAATTGCCACGGTGTCGCGCTTCTCCGTGAGGTAAGCCTGCACCGTCCCAGCGATCCCCACGCCTCCCAATAACAAAGCGATGAAACCCACGAGACCCAGGTATCGAGATAAATTGGTCAACGGCCGCCCAATGCTCTCTTTACGCTCCTCAATGTCATCGAGATTGATGCGTTCGTCAGGAAACGTCTCTTTCACATAGGCACGAATTGCCTCTGTATCGAGATCTGGCTCGTGAATATAAGCCCGATGAAAGGCGATACTCCCCGTTCCCATCAGTCCCGTCTCCTCCAACTGAGCCAGCGAGATATAAGCCCGCGGTGCAAAGGTGCCTGCAAAAGCTGACTCGCCAGGCATCTTCACCAATTCACCGATAATTTCGAAGCGGGTATTGCCCAACACCACCCAATCTCCAAGCACGAGTTCATACTGGGCCATCAAAACGGGATCGAGCACGATAACCGGCTCTTCGGTCGCCGCTGGATTGGCCCCGGCCGGCTCCGTTTCAAACTCTCCGTAGTAGGGGAAACCCGAAGAGAGCGCGCGCACTTGGACCAAACGCGTCTGCTCGGCTTCCTCAAAGAGAGCCATCGAAGAAAACCGAATCTCACGCGATTGGTCACCTCCTAGAGATTCAATCCAAGCCTCCGCTTCGCTCGAAAATGGCGTGCGCGATGACACCTGTAAGTCGGCTCCCAAGAGCGTCTTCGCCTCTGTTTCAATCGCCACCTCAACATTAGCGACAAAAGAGTCGATAGCCACCATGGCAGCCACGCCAAACACAATGGACAAGGCGCACAAGACCAGACGTCTCAAATGATGCCGCCCGTCACGCCATGCCGTCTTCCAAAGATAGCTCATGCCGCGTCGTTGCTAATGACACGTCCGTCGCGAAGACGAATTGTCTGATCACACTGGCTTGCCAAGCCGAGATCGTGAGTAACAAGAACCAACGTCGTCCCTTGTCGGTTATTCAAATCGAATAATAGCTCCGTAATATTCCCTCCATTGGCCCCATCGAGGTTGCCCGTCGGCTCATCAGCAAAAAGAATTTTGGGATCATTTATAAAAGCACGCGCCAAGGCCACACGTTGCTGCTCTCCACCAGAAAGTTGGATCGGATAATGATCCATACGATGGCTTAAGCCGACACTTTCCAGGAGCGCGCGAGCCTTCTCCTCCGCACCCGGCAATTGGCGCAGCTCGAGAGGCACGGCCACATTCTCTACTGCCGTGAGTGTGGGTATGAGTTGAAAATTTTGAAACACAAAGCCGACATGCTCCCCGCGAAAAGCTGCCCGTCCATCCTCATCGAGAGTCTCAAGCGCCGTGCCTAATAACCGCACCGATCCAGAAGTCGGGACATCCAAACCAGCGCAGAGGCCCAACAGCGTCGTCTTACCGCTTCCCGACGGCCCGACAATCGCCAAACTTTGGCCCGCCGCAGCCGTAAAAGATATGCCATGAAGAATCGCTAAAGGGCCTTCTGCGGTGCGGTAATCCCTTTTTAGATCGGAGATCTCGATGACTGGAGAATGAGAAGCTAGAGTTGACATAGTGCAGATCAAAAGAGTCAGGTATGTTTATGTCGCAATTTCGACTCTTATTGCAAATTACTCTTTGGATACTTTGGGCAGCTCCTTCACTTGCACAGGAAAATGATCCGGGCACCCTGCTCTTTTTCGGGGATAGTTTAACGGCATCTTACGGCCTGGATCCCTCTCAAGGCTACCCGGCCATCATCCAGCAAAAACTCGACGCAGCCGAGCTGCCCTGGGAAGTCGTCGTCGGAGCGGTCAGCGGTGATACCAGCGCCGGAGGACTGCGCCGGATCGATTGGATGCTTCAAAGACACATTGATGTCTTCGTCCTTGCACTCGGAGCAAACGATGGCCTCCGCGGAATCGACCCAGATTCGACCCTAGCCAATCTCCAAGCGATCATAGACCGCGTAAAAGCAAAATATCCGAAGGCAAAGATCATCATCGCTGGCATGCTGATGCCTTCCAGCCTCGGCTTCACTTTCTCAGAAGAATTCGGAGCTATTTTCCCGAACCTCGCAAAAGAAAATAACGCCACCCTCATCCCCTTCCTCCTCGACGGGGTCGGCGGCAACCCCGCCCTAAACCAACCCGATGGCATCCACCCCACCGCCGAAGGACAGATGATCCTAGCAGAAAATGTATGGAAGGTGATCGAGGGCGTTTTGGAATAATCGAATACCAGCGAAACTGAGCCACTGAAAATTCAATCAGGTCACTTACACCAAACAAAAGCTTCCGCGCAATTCCGCGCTTTCCGCGGCTTAAAAAACCCCAACGGGTCACGACAAAGCGTGCCCCTTCAGACACACAAAGCCATGGAGGGCGGTGCTTCGTCACTGCCGATGGACGCCTGATTTCGCCATTTCAGATACCGAATGCTCTAATTGAGCCGCGGAAGACGCAGAATAGCGCGGAATTTGAACCTGAAATGGTAACGTGCTTAGAAATTAATTTCGCGGATTTCTTTGGCAAGGGGCTAATCCCCAAAACAAAGTTACTTGAGATTAGATCAGTCATTCTCCTATTTTCCCTTTTCAGGTTAGTTCTAGACCGCGCAACGCCAGTTACTATTAATAAACACAGTCATCCCATAGGGATTCTAATTTTTCCTGGACCACAGATTACGCAGATACACACAGATAAGTATTTTTTCACAGCCATCCCATAGGGATGCGCTAAAAAATTAAAAAGTGGTTGGCTCTGGCGGACTTCCGATCAAGGAAGTC